>JAVKIA010000013.1 GCA_031459715.1 Armatimonadota bacterium
TGATCCGGCCGCCCACGCTGGCGAGAGGCCGGAGGCGGGAATGGGAGGCACGGGCGAGCCCGGGGGCATGAGCGGGGCGGACGACTATACCGGGCCGCTCTGGTCGAGTTCGGAGGAAGAGGAAGGCTAGAGCCCGCTGCGCCCGTGGGGAGGTCCGCCGGGCCATCCGGCCCCGGCGGCCTCCGCCCAAGGGGCACTGCGCTTTGCTGGCAGGGTGCTCCCCAGGGCCACACGGGATCCGGGGGAGCAGTCCCCAAGCGGGTGCCGCAGCGACTGGAGGGATAGCGATGCCGGACAAGGTCCGCACGGTGGACTATTACTACATCGACGTGCCCGACAGGCCGGGAGAGGGCGCGCGCATTCTTGCCCACCTGAAGAAGTCCCGGGTCAACCTGCTGGCGGTGCACGCCTTCCCGCATGGCCGGCGCACGCAGGTGGACTTCGTCCCCGCCAACGCGGCGAGGTTCAGGGCCGCGGCCCGCGCCGCCGGCTGGAAGGTGGTCGGTCCGAAGAAGGCCTTCGTCATCCAGGGCAACGATCGGGTCGGCGCCCTGGTGGACTACTTCACCCGCCTGGGGGCAGCGAAGATTAACGTCACCGCCACCGACGCCCTGGCCGCCGGCGGCGGGCGGTTCGGCGCCATCCTCTGGGTGAAGGCCCGTGACGTGAACCGCGCGGGGAAGGTACTGGGCGTGCGCTGAGGACGGGGATCGATGCAGTCGCCAGGGAGGGCTTGGGCTCACGGCGCCGAAGGTCGCTCCACCCACTCCCGGCTGCGCTGCACCGCCCTCCTCCACCCCCGGTAGCCGGCTTCGCGCCGCTCCGTGGACCAGCGGGGCTCGAAGATGCGATCCCCGCGCCAGTTGGCGCGCAGGTCTTCCAGCCCGCCCCAGAACCCCGTGGCCAGCCCCGCCATGTAGGCGGCGCCCAGGGCCGTGGTCTCGCTCACCGTGGGACGCACCACGGGCACCCCCAGGATGTCCGCCTGGAGCTGCATCAGGAAGTCGTTGCGCACGGCCCCGCCATCTACCTTGAGCGCAGCCAGCTTGAATCCGGCGTCCCGCTCCATAGCCTCCACCACCTCGCGGGTCTGGTAGCAGATGGCTTCCAGGGTGGCGCGGACCAGGTGGCGCCGGTCGGTGTAGCGGGTCAGCCCCACGATCACCCCGCGGGCGTACATGTCCCAGTGCGGCGCGAACAGCCCGGAGAAGGCGGGCACGAAGTAGACGCCCCCGGTATCCTCCACCGACCCAGCAACAGCTTCGCTCTCCGCCGCCGTGGCGATCAGCCCCAGGTTGTCCCGCAGCCACTGCACCGCAGCCCCGGTGATGGCGATGGACCCCTCCAGGGCGTACGCCCGCTGCCTCCGGCCCAGGCTGTAGGCGGCGGTGGTCAGCAGGCCGCTCCCCGAGGGGACGATCCGCTGGCCGGTGTTCATCAGCAGGAAGTTGCCGGTACCGTAGGTGTTCTTGGTCTCTCCGGGGTCGTAGCAGGTCTGGCCGACCAGTGCCGCCTGCTGGTCGCCCAGGTCGCCACAGACCGCCACCTCCCCGCCGGCTGGCCCGTCGGAGCGCGTAGTCCCGTAGAGGTCGCTGGAGGGCCGGATGGCCGGGAGGCAGCTTCGGGAGATGCCCAGGTAGCGGAGGACTTCGTCGTCCCAGTCCAGGGCGGCCAGGTCCATGAGCATGGTCCGTGAGGCGTTGGTGCAGTCGGTGACATGCACGCCGCCCTTCGGACCGCCGGTGAGCCACCAGATCAGCCAGGTGTCCACGGTGCCGAACAGCGCCGCCCCGCGCTCCGCCAGGGTGCGCGCCCCCGGGACGTGCCCCAGGATCCAGGCCAGCTTGGGGCCGGAGAAGTACGTGGCGCTGACCAGGCCGGTGTGCTGCCGCAGGTAGGGCTCGAAGCCGTCGTCGATGATCCGCTGGCAGATCTCCCGCGTGCGCGTGTCCTGCCAGACGATGGCGTTGCAAAGGGGCGCGCCGCTTCGGCGGTCCCACAGCAGCGTGGTCTCCCGCTGGTTGGTGATGCCCAGGCCGCAGAGCTGTGCGGGTCTGACGCCGCCCTGCGCCAGGGCCTGGCGCAGGACCGCACCGGCGTTCTCCCAGATCTCCAGCGGGTCGTGCTCCACCCAGCCTGGCTGGGGGTAGATCTGCCGGTGCTCGCGGTAGGCGGTGGCCCACACCCGCCCGTCGTGGGTGAAGAGGATGCAGCGGGTACCGGTCGTCCCCTGATCCAGTGCTGCTGCGTAGCTCTGCTCAGCCACGTACACCTCCTGGTGCCTGCCTGAACGCGGACGTCATGCTGCCCCACCCCTCAGGCGAGCGCCGCGAGCCCTTCCCGCTCGCGGTACACCGTCGCCTCCCACTGTTCCCACTGGCGGCTGCGTTCGTCAGCACTCCACCCCAGCTCGGCAGCCATCAGTGCGCTGACCCGGTCCACCACACCTTTCCCGGCGTCTTCGGCCAGCACGCTCAGGCGGGTGCGCAGGAACATTACGTCGGCTAGCGTCACTGCCATCTCCTGGCGACAGGCGTAGGCCACCTCCGCCGCCAGGACGGGCAGGTCGTCGACCAGGGGGCGCAGCAGGGTGGGCTCTGCCCCGCCCAGGGCCAGGATCTCCGTCGACGTGCCGCCGTAGGAGCGCAGCAGATGCCGTTGCTGCTCCGCCGCCAGCCCGCTGCCTGCCAGAGCCTGGCGGGCCTCAGCCAGCCGCTCTGTCCCGGCAAGAGGGAGGGTGGCGGTGCGGCAGGGACGGCCTCCCCCGTCGCGACGTGCCAGCAGGTCCACGGTGTCCTCGGCCATCTGCCGGTAGGTGGTCAGCTTCCCGCCGATGATGCTCACCAGGCCGCGGGGAGACTCCACGACGGCATGCCGGCGGGAGAGGTCGGCGACGCGCCCGCCACCTGCTTCCACCAGCGGCCGCAGGCCTGCGCAGGCGCCGACCACATCTGCGCTCTCCACCCGGCGCAGGTACAGCCGGGCGTGGCGCAGGAGGTAGGCCACCTCCTCCCGGGAGGCCGCCGGCGCCTCCAGCGGTCCTGTGTACGGATCGTCGGTGGTCCCCAGCAGGGCGCGCCCTCCCCAGGGCACCACAAAGGCGATCCGCCCGTCCTCAGTCTCTGGCAGGATGAGGGCCACCTGGGCGCCGAGGACCTCCCGGCGCAGCACCAGGTGCACGCCCTTGCTGGGCCGGAGGCGAAAGGAGGGCCGGTCGTCCAGGGCGGCCACCTCCTTCGCCCACACGCCGGTGGCGTTAACCACGTGGCGGGCGCGGACCACCACGCTGCGCCCGGTGAGCCGGTCCTCGACCACTGCACCAGCCACCCGGCCCCGGTCGTGCAGTAGCGACACCGCACGGGCGTAGTTCACCGTCACGGCACCAAACCGTCGCGCCGTGGCCAGGACGGCGTGGGTCAGCCGCACGTCGTCGGCCGCAGCGTCGTATAGGAGGAAGGCGGTCTGCAGGCGGTCCGTCCGCAGGGCCGGCACCAGTGCGGCTGCCTCTGCGGCGGTCAGCCGGCGGTGACGCAGCCGGTCCGCCCGGGCAAGCCGGTCGTAGCCCCACAGGACCAGGCCGACGGCAGGCGCCGTCCAGCCGCGCAGGGGCGGCGGCAGATGCAGACCGACTGGCCGGGCCATGCGGCTGTACAGAGGCAGCAGGAAGGGCTGCGGCTGGACCAGGTGAGGGGCCAGCTGCAGCAGGCGCCCTCGTTCGCGCAGCGCCTCCGCCACCAGCCCCAGCTCGGCGCGGGCCAGGTAGCGCAGGCCGCCGTGGACCAGCTTGGTGGAACGGCTGCTGGTTCCGCTGGCGAAGTCAGCCTGCTCCACCAGCCCGACGCGGTACCCGCGGGTGGCCGCGTCCAGAGCCACCCCCGCGCCGGTGATGCCGCCCCCAATCACCAGCACGTCCACTCCGGCAGCGAGCCTGACCAGATGGTCACCGCGAGCGGTGAGGGCCATGGTCTGTGTGCGCTCCCATGCAGGTACCGACCAGGCGTGCATGAAAAAGCCCTGCCGGCTGGACTGCCTGGCAGCCGGCAGGACTTTCTCCGCAGCTCCATCCTGCCACGCCCGGGGCTACACGCTGCCGAATCCTTTCTACCCGGCGCGCGGCCTCTCCTGCCCGGCCGGGCACAGGAGCGTCCCACGCCGGCCGAGAACTCAGCTGTGCTGTGACCTCCCCTCAGGATCCCTGGAGCCCGCTGCGCACCCGCCCGATTATCGCGGCGATTCGCACCGACGCCGTCGTGCCCGCGGCCATGGCCGCGCCGGTGGCGACGGCCTTCCTCCTCACCGGAAGTGTCGTCTCCCTTCCCGGTTTGGTGGGGCGCCTGGTCCAGTCGGGCAAGCAGGTGCTGGTGCACCTGGACCTCACCGAAGGCCTATCGGCGGACCGCGCGGCCGTGCAGTTCGTCCGCTCCATCCCCGGGATCGCCGGCATCATCACCACCCGCGGCCACCTCATCCACGCCGCGCGTCAGGAGGGGCTGCTGGCGGTGCTGCGGGTCTTCATGCTGGATTCAGCCTCCCTGGACACCGCTGCGAAGATGATGCGCTCCTGCGCTCCGGATGCGGTGGAGATCCTGCCCGGCCTGATATACCCGGCGCTCTCCGCCCAAATCCGCACCTGGAACATCCCGGTAATCGCCGGGGGGTTCATCCGCACGCGGGAGGAAGTACAGGCCGTCCTGCGCGCGGGAGCGCTGGCCATCTCCACCAGCACCCGCAACCTGTGGGCCCTGGATCTGACCGCCGGGAAGGCAGCCCCCGGCTAGGGCCCCAAGAATCGAGCCCCTTTATCATCATCCCCTGCTGTGCGCTGCTGGGGCTGCGCTGGAGGCTGGCCAGAGCCCTCGCTCCGTGTTATTTATAAGACGGTAGACAATCTGCGGCTGTGGTGGGACAGAGATTCGGAGAGAGTCCTGCCGGCGTGGAGTTGGGCCGGCGGGATTTGTTCTTAAAGGGGGTGATGGCGATCGCATGACGGGCGTATGGGGCGTACGCACGGGCTGGACCTCTCTTGCCACACGCTTGCGACGCAAGAAAGGGGGTGGAACCGTGAAGTTGGGGCGTGCAGGACTAATGCTGATGGCGATGCTGGCACTGCTCTCCGCCGGCGGTGCGGCCTACGCCCAGGGCCCTGTAAAGATTACCCTCTGGCATGCCATGGGCGGGGCGCGATATGAAGCGATCACCAAGGGTATCGCCGAAGGGTTCAACCGGGCCTATCCCAACTACACGCTGGAGCCTCTCTTTACCGGTAGCTACGCGGAGACGCTGACGAAGGCCATCGCCGCTATCCGGGCAGGCAATCCGCCGCACATCGTCCAGGTCTATGAGGTGGGAACCCAGACGATGATCGACAGCGGTGCCATCATCCCGGTGACCGACCTCGTCCCGCCCGGGGAGATCAATTTCGCGGACTATATCGATCCGATCCTCAAGTATTACACCGTGCGAGGGAAACTGTACTCAATGCCGTTCAACTCCTCCACGGCCATCCTCTATTACAACAAGGATATCTTCCGCAAGGCTGGACTGGATCCAGAGCGACCGCCTCAGACCTTTGACGAGCTGGAGCAGATGGGTCGGCAGATCCTGCGCAGTGGTGTGGCGCGCGGTGCCGTCACCTTCGGGTGGCCCGCCTGGATCTTCGAGCAAATGTTTGCCTACCACAACAAGTACTACGCCAACAACGAGAACGGCCGAGCGGCGCGTGCGTCAAAGGTCCTCTTCGATCAACCCTTCGGCGTCTATCTGGCTTCTCGCTGGGCGACGTGGGCCAGGGAAGGACTGCTCGTGTACGGCGGCCGAGAGTACGCGCCCAATCGGGCGTTCCTCGCGGGCGAAGTGGCGATGCTGATGCAGTCGACCTCGCAGGTCAGCACCATCGAGCGCGGGGCCAAGTTTGCGGTGGGCACGGCCTTCCTACCACGCATTCCCGGACAGCCTCGCGGCAAGTCGGTGATCGGTGGAGCGTCGCTATGGGTGTTGAAAGGACGCGGGCGTTCCAGGAGCGAACTGGATGCCATCGTGGCCTTCTTCAAGTACCTGAACCAGCCGACCCAGACGGCGCAATGGCACCGCGATACGGGATACTTCCCGGCCACGCAATCTGCGGTCAGGCTGCTGGAGTCCGAGGGCTGGTTTGCCAAGAACCCCAACTTCCTGACTGCATTTAAGCAGATCCAGCTCGGCCCGGACACCGGAGCGACCCGGGGCGTGTTGCTGGGGAATTTCGTCCAGATCCGCGACATCACCGACACCATGCTGGAGCGAATCTTCAGCGGCCGGATGACTCCGGCAGAAGCGGTGCGCCTGGCAGCAGATGAAGCCAACAAGGTGCTGGACGAGTACCTCAAGACCTACAAGTAGCAGGGCCGTCGGCCCCATGGACTGCGGCCAGCGGCCTGCTCCTGGCTGGTGAGAGCGTGGAAGGGCATTTCCCCGATCGCGGCTTGCCCTATCTGTTGGTGGCGCCGTCTGTGGCTATAGTTCTAATTTTCCTGCTGATCCCCTCGGGAGAGGCTCTCCTCCAGAGCCTCTCCCGCATCAACCCCTTCACCGGAGCGGGGAGATTCGTAGGCCTGGAGAACTTCACCAGCCTGCTGGCCTCGGAGGAGTACCGTCACAGCATCCGGGTTAGCGTCCTGTTCACGGCTGGCACGGTGCTGCTCAGCCTGAGCGCGTCACTGGCCATGGCGGCGCTGGTGAACCGGAGCCTGCGGGGAATTGGCATCTACCGGACAGCCCTCATCTGGCCGTATGCACTCTCCCCTGCCGTGGCTGGAACCATCTGGGCACTGCTCTTTGAGCCCTCCACGGGC
The DNA here is from genome assembly GCA_031459715.1 of Armatimonadota bacterium. Taxonomy (NCBI): domain Bacteria; kingdom Bacillati; phylum Candidatus Sysuimicrobiota; class Candidatus Sysuimicrobiia; order Candidatus Sysuimicrobiales; family Candidatus Humicultoraceae; genus Candidatus Humicultor; species Candidatus Humicultor tengchongensis. The sequence goes on from JAVKIA010000013.1 coordinate 6,831, forward strand.
CTCATCACTTTCGCGCTGCGCGAGATGACGGGCGCAGCGCCCAACTGGATGATGAGCGGTAGCCTGGCCCTCCTGGTCGTTATCCTGGCGGCGGCCTGGAAACTCCTCGGCTACAACATCATGTTCTTCTTGGCCGGCCTGCAGGCGGTGCCGGAAGAGCTGGCGGAGGCGGCCGCGGTTGATGGCGCCTCAGCCTGGCACCGCTTCTGGGCGGTGACATTTCCCTTGCTGTCGCCGGTGACATTCTTCCTGCTCATCACTAACTCCCTGTATGCCTTCTTTGAAGTCTTCGGGCTGATCGACGTGTTGACACAGGGCGGGCCGGCCCGTGCCACCGACGTCCTGGTGTACAAGCTCTACCGGGATGGGTTCGTCAGTATCAACTGGGGTCAGGCTTCAGCACAGTCGGTGCTCCTCTTTGTCCTGGTGGCTGCGCTCACTGTGCTCCAGTTCCGCTACGCCGGGCGGAGGGTCTTCTACACGTGAGTGCAGTGGGAGACAAGGTGGCTACAGGTGCTCTGCCCCTGCGGAGAGCTGCTTACCACCCGCTGCGGCTCCTTCGGGTCGCACGCCTGATCCTGCTGCACTTGCTGCTCATCATAGCGGCACTGGTTGTCATCTTCCCTGTTTACTACGCTATCGTGGTCAGTACCCATACCTTTCAGGAAGTGTTCAGCTACCCGCCGAAACTGCTTCCGGGGGATGCGCTGCTGGCGAACTACGCCGCCGCGTGGCGGAAAGTGGGCATGGGCAGGCTGCTTCTGAACAGCACCGGCATTTCGCTCCTCGTCCCCCTGGGGAAGATCGTGTTTTCCGTGCTCGCGGCGTTTGCCTTCACCTATTTCCGCGGCTTTCGGGCCAGGGGCTTCTTCTTCGTGCTTATCCTGATCACCCACATGCTGCCCCTGCCGGTGCGCATCGTCCCTACCTACCAGCTCATGCAGCGACTGGGCTGGATCAACACCTATACCGCCCTCACCGTCCCATTCTTCGCCAGCGCCACCGGCACCCTCCTATTTCGTCAGTTCTTCCTGACCGTTCCGGCCTCGCTGTCAGAGGCGGCACGCATTGATGGGGCTGGGCCGCTTCGCTTCCTGCTGCAGATCCTGCTGCCACTTTCCCGCAACAACCTGGCCGCGCTCTTCATGGTGGAGTTTGTGTACATGTGGAACCAGTACCTGTGGCCTCTCATCGTCACCACTTCCCACGAGATGCGGGTGGTGCAGATTGGCATCAAGATGCTGGTGGCCACGGACGCCCAGGCGGAATGGAACGTGATCATGGCTGGCGTCATGATGGCCATGCTTCCCCCGCTGGTGGTGCTGCTGCTCCTGCAACGAAGCTTCGTGCAGAGTATCAGTCTGGGGCAGGAGAAGTAGGTCGCCCTAGGGGGATGCCGGGAGCACCTGAGAGACGCATTCAAGGATGTAGTCCGGTCGCGGCTGTGCCGCCAGCGCGGCCTCGCGGGTGGTGACCCCCGTCAGCACCACCGCTGTGGCCATGCCCACGGCCAGGCCCAGGGCATGATCGGTCTCCAGGCGGTCTCCCACCAGCAGGGAGTCGGCAGGCGCGGTGCCCAGACGCTGCAGAAGGACACGCCCCATGATTGGTGATGGCTTGCCCACCACGGTCTCCACCTGCCGTCCGCTGCTGGCTTCAAGCGCTGCAATGACCGCGCCACAGTCGGGGAGGCCTCCGTCCGGTGTGGGGCAGTAGGCATCCTGGTTAGTGGCGATGAAGCGAGCTCCGGCGCGCAGCGCGTCAAAACCGATCTTCAGCTTGCGGTAGTCGAAGGTTCGGTCGAAGGAGGCGACTACGTAGTCCACCCGGTGGGGATCCTCTGTCAGGCTGAAGCCCGCCGCGCGCAACTCCCTTTTCACCGACTCTTCGCCTATGACGAAAAGAGACGCGCCAGGGGCGGTGGCTAGCAGGTAGTGCACCAGCACCAGCGAGGAGTTTATCACGTCATCGGGCGGCGTGGGGATTCCCAGGCGGGTCAACTTGTCCGCATACTCCGAGCGTGTCCGCAGCGGGTTGTTGGAGAGAAAGGCGACGCGCGCGCCGGCTTGGCGAAGCGCTGCCACGGTCTCCGCAGCTCCCGGCAACAGCGTGTCGCCCAGGTAGATGGTGCCGTCGAGGTCGAAGGCGTATCCTGAGTACAGACGGGCCGGCCGCAGTGGTGGTCTTCCCATATCAGTTACCTATCGCGCCAGGGCGCGCAGAGTTCAAGTTCCTTCCGCCGATGACGGGTTCCTGTCTACGCCTCTGAGGCTACTGGTCACACCCCGCTTCCCGTGGTATAAGAGACATGGACAATTTGTGGCTGTGGTGGGACGGAGATTCGGAGAGAGTCCTGCCGGTGCAGCAGGGGGGCCCGGCGGGATTTTCTCTTTGACGGGGGTGGATGATGAAGGTCCGATGGGTAACTGCCGTATGCCTGACGGCGCTGCTGGCACTGGCCTCGCCGCCCGTGTACGCCCAGCGCGTCACTATCGAGTTCTGGCACGCCATGCGCGGCCCGCTGGGTGAGTCCCTGGAGGGGATCGCCTCCCGGTTCAACGCCGCGCAGACCCGGTTCCGGGTCAACCCCACGTTCAAGGGGTCGTATCCGGAGACCATGGTGGCGGCCATCGCCGCGTTCCGCGCGGGCAATGCACCGCACATCGTGCAGATGTTCGAGGTCGGTACCGCCACCATGATGGCCGCCGGTCCGGCCATCAAGCCCGTCTACCAGCTCTTCAAGGAGGCGGGCCTGCCGTTTGACCCTACCATCTACCTGCCGGCCGTCCGCGGGTACTACAGCGACGCCGCCGGTCGCATGGTGGCCATGCCCTTCAACAGCTCCACCCCGGTCCTCTGGTACAACAAGGACGCCTTCCGCAAGGCCGGGCTGGACCCCAACGTCCCACCGCAGACCTGGGCTCAGGTGCGGGCGGCGGCGCAGCGCATCCGTGCGGCCAATGCCGCTCCCTGCGGCCTCTCCACGGCCTGGCCGACCTGGGTGCAGTTTGAGAACTTCGGCGCTATCCACGACGTGCCGTTTGCCACCAGGGCCAACGGCTTCGAGGGCTTCGACGCCGAGCTGACCATCAACGGTCCCCTCTACGTACGCCACCTGCAGTTCCTGGTGGACATGCTCAAAGAGGGCTCGTTCAAGTACGGCGGGCGGGATGCGGCCGGCGATTCCCTCTTCCCGTCCGGGGAGTGCGCCATGCTCACCGCCTCTTCGGCGCTGTTTGGGCGGATTTCCCGCGAGGCCAAGTTCGACTGGGGGATCACCTTCCTCCCCTACTACGACGACGTCAAGGGCGCGCCCAAGAACTCCATCATCGGCGGCGCGGCCTTCTGGGTGATGACCTCGCCGCGGCGGACGGCTGACGAGTACCGCGGGGTGGCCGAGTTCTTCCGGTTCCTGAGCTCCTCGGAGGAGACGGCCAAGTGGCACCAGGAGACCGGTTACGTGCCCATCACCTACACGGGGATGCAGCTGGCCATGGCCACCGGCTACTACCAGCGGTTCCCCTGGGCGGAGTTGCCCATCAAGCAGCTCACCCGTACCCCACCCACCAAGAACTCCAAGGGGCTGCGCCTGGGGAACATGCCGGAGATCCGGGTGGTCATCTACGAGGAGGTGGAGAAGGCGTTCCAGGGGCAGCAGACTGCCAGGCAGGCGCTGGACAACGCGGTGCGCCGCGGCAACGAGATCCTGCGCCGCTTCCAGCAAACGGTGGGACAGTGATCCCCGGTCCGCGGATCTGAGGGAGGTCCGGACGGCCCCGCCTGCGAAAGGTTTGCCGGCGGGGCCGTCTGGCGTGGTGCCCCGCTCCGCACCATGACCCGCCGCGCCATCTTCCCCGGCCGCCTGCTGCCCTACCTCCTGGTGGCGCCGCAGCTGGCGGTGGTACTGGTCTTCTTCTACTGGCCGGCCGTCCAGGCCGTCCTCCAGTCCACCCTGCGGCAGGACCCCTTCGGCCTGCGCACCGAGTTCGTCTGGTTCGACAACTTCCGGCGAATACTCGCTGACCCGTTCTACCTGGGGGCGCTGCGCACCACCTTCGTCTTCTCCACCGCCGTGGTCCTGCTGGCCATGTCCGCCGGGCTGCTCCTGGCGGCGACGGCAGACAGACAGATCCGCGGCGCCACCGTCTACAAGACCCTGCTCATCTGGCCGTACGCGGTGGCACCGGCGGTGGCCGCCGCGCTGTGGCTGTTCATCTTTCATCCGTCCATTGGATTGCTGGGGCGGGCGCTGGTGCGCGCGGGAATCCCCTGGGACTACACGTTGAAGGGGACGCACGCCCTGCTGCTGGTCATCCTGGCCTCGGCGTGGAGGCAGGTCTCCTACAACTTCATCTTCTTCCTGGCCGGGTTGCAGTCCATTCCCCCCTCGCTGCTGGAGGCGGCGGCGGTGGATGGGGCGGGCGGACGGCAGCGCTTCTGGAAGGTGACCTTCCCTATGCTCTCGCCGACCACGTTCTTCCTCCTCATCGTCAACGTGATCTACGCCTTCTTCGACACATTCGGGGTCATCCACTCGCTGACCCGCGGCGGCCCGGGCAAGGCCACGGAGACGCTAATTTACAAAGTCTACACCGACGGGGTGATCAACCTGGACCTGGGCGGCTCGTCCGCGCAGTCGGTGGTCCTGCTCCTGGTGGTGATCACCCTTACGGCTCTCCAGTTCAAGTACATCGAGCGGCGGGTGTACTACTGATGGCGCGGCGCTGGCGGCGGAGCGACTGGGGGACCCACCTGATCCTGCTTTTGGGAGTGGCCGTCTTCGCCTTCCCCGTGTACCTGGCCTTCGTCGGCTCCACCCACGACCTGGGGACGGTGAGCCGGGGGGAGATGGGGCTGCTCCCCGGCCCCCGCCTGGCGCAGAACTACGTCCAGGCCTGGAGCACGGGCAGCGGGGAGCGCATCCGGGGGGCGCCGGTGCGACAGATGATGCGCAACAGCCTGATCATGGCCCTGACCATCTCTACGGGGAAGATCGCCATCTCTTTGCTCTCGGCCTTCGCCGTGGTCTTCTTCCAGTTTCCCCTGCGCATGTTCTTCTTCTGGATGATCTTCGTCACCCTGATGCTGCCGGTGGAGGTGCGCATCATCCCCACGTTTAAGGTGGTCTCTGACCTGGGCCTGATCAACACCTTTCCCGGGCTTACCGTCCCCCTCATCGCCTCTGCCACAGCCACCCTCATCTTCCGCCAGTTCTTCCTCACCGTGCCTGACGAGCTGGTGGACGCGGCCAAGGTGGACGGCGCCGGGCCCATGCGCTTCTTCTGGAGCATCCTCCTGCCGCTCTCCTCCACCACCATCGCCGCCCTCTTCGTCATCCTCTTCATCTACGGCTGGAACCAGTACCTCTGGCCCCTGCTTATTACCACCAGCCAGCGCATGGAGACGGTGGTCATCGGCATCACCAAGATGATCGGCACAGGGGAGGCCCTGGTGGACTGGCCCATCATCATGGCCACGGCCCTGCTGGCCATGCTCCCCCCGGTGGCGGTGGTGGTGGTCATGCAGCGGTGGTTCGTCAAGGGGCTGACCGAGACGGAGAAATGAGCGGCGCCGCCCGGCGCCCCGTGCATATCATCGCCCACCGGGGTGCGTCCGCCGAGGCGCCGGAGAACACCGCGGTGGCATTTCGCCGGGCCCTGGCCACCGGCGTGGACGGCGTAGAGCTGGACGTGCACCTCTCCAGCGACGGGGTGCCGGTGGTCATCCACGACCATCTCCTGGAGCGGACCACGGACGGCCGGGGTCCGGTGGGTACGCTGCCGCTGGCGGCGCTGCGGCGGCTGGATGCGGGGCGGTGGTTCGCCGAAGAGTTTGCCGGCGAGCGCATCCCCACGCTGGCCGAGGCGCTGGCGCTCCTGCGCCCGGTGCGTGTGATCGTGGAGCTCAAACCCGGCCCGCTGCCCTCTGCGGAGATAGCCGGGCGGGTGGCTGCGGTCATCAGCGCATCCGGGCACCCTGCGGTCACGGTCTCCTCCTTCGATCACCCGCTGCTGCTGGAGGTGCGCGCCCACCTGCCGAAGGTGCCCAGGGCGGTTCTCTACGTAGCCCGGCCCGTGGATCCGCTGCGGCTGGCCCGGGATGCCGGTGCCGACCTGCTACACCCGCACTGGTCGCTGCTGTCCTCGGACGTGGTGGAGGCGGCGCATGCCGCCGGGCTGGGGGTGGAGACCTGGGTCGTCGACGATCCGGAGGAGATGGCCCGTGTGGTGGCCATGGGGGTCGACGGGGTGATGACCAACCACCCACAGCGGCTGCGGACGGTCCTGGCTGGTCTGCGTTTCCCCCTCCCGCCTCCGGCGAGAACCTGAAAAGCCCGTCTTCCCGAGCAGCGGAGTCCATGCACCAGGCGGGCCGGGTCGGGCTTCCGCTGCGAGATGGCCATGTGTGCGTAGAATTGATACCAGCCGGGCGAGGAGTGCCGGTCAGTGTGCCGTCCGGATCGAAGAGGACGGCGCGGAGGTGGAAAGGCAGGCAGATGAGGGCGGAGACCCTGCGCGCCGCCGTGGGGCGGGCGCTGGTGTTGGGCCGTCTGCGGTATGTCGATCGCTGGCTCACTGCGCAGCCGGGGACCATCCGCGCCAACGCCCGCACCGACTTCATCTCCGCGGCGCTCTTCGGGGCCTTCGGGGGCCTGACCATCCCGTTCATCCCGGTGATGGGGCGCCGGCTGGGGGCCTCTCCTCTAGAGGTATCGCTGCTGGTCGCCGCCTCTGCCCTGGCCATGCTCCTCTCGCTGCTGTGGGTGCGCCTCCTGCGGGCGGCGGATCCGGTGCGCCTAGTGGTGTGGACGCAGTCGGTGGGCCGGGGGCTCTTCCTGCTCATGCCTTTCGTCCGCACCCCGGGCCTGTATCTGGCGCTGGTCCTCCTCTACCACGGTGTGGCTTCGGCGGCCGCCCTGGGCTATGCCGAGGTGATGGGCGCGGTCTACCCGCAGGATCTGCGCGCCCGCATCATGGCCATGGTGCGCACAGGCATGGCCGCGGCCTGGATCGGTGCCGCGCTGCTGGGTGGGCGGATCATGCAGGCGGTGCCCTTTCAAGTCGTCTTCGCCGGGGCCGCGGCCTTCGGCGTGGCCGGTGCCCAGGCGTTCGGCCGCATGCGCCTCCCGCTGCGGCGGGAGACGCTGGAGCGCCCGGCGGCCGGCGCGGCCTGGAGGGCACTGCGCCAGGACTGGCGCTTTCGCCGTTTCCTGGGGGCGTTCTTCGTGTTCGGCTTCGGTGCCTGGCTGATGGGGCCGGCGGTCCCGCTGCTTTTGGTAGACGTGCTGCACGCTTCCAACTTCCAGGTCGGTCTGCTGGGCGCCGTCACCTCGGGGGCCTGGCTCGTGGCCTACTACCGGTGGGGCCGAGTGATCGATCAGCGCAGCGCCCCAGGGGCCCTCGTCCTGGTCTTCCTCGTGGGCACCCTCACGCCGCTGGTCTACCTCCTGGCTACAAGCCCCTGGGTGGTAATGCTGGCCGGCGCCAGCGATGGGGTCGTCTCGGCCGGGGTGGACCTGGGATGGCTGACGGCGCTGCTGAGTTTCGCCCCGGCGGGCCAGGTGGTCCACTACGTGGCCATCTTCAACACGCTGGTGGGCGTGCGCGGCTCCACGGCGCCGCTGCTCGCCGGCCTGCTCATCCCGCGCCTGGGTGTGCGCGCCATCTTCGCCCTGGCGGCGGCCTGCACCCTCTCCGGGGCGCTGCTGATGCGCCGGGCGGCACGGGAAGGCGCGCAGCCCGGCCCTTCCCGGTGATGGGGTGAGGGCGGGGCAGCGGAGGCCACCCTGGCGCGGGCCCGTACCGTCCCTGCTTCCCCACAGCTCCGGCATGCGTGCGGGAGGCCGGGGAGGTACAATGCACTTCGACGGAGTCCCTCGGCCCATGTGGCACCGACTGTCCGTCACCGCCTGCCTGGCCTGTGTCGTCGTCCTAGGCATGCTCCACCTGCCGGGAACCTCACCTCCGGTGTGGGCGGAGATGCCGGGGGTGGGCGGCTTTCGCGTGCTCTTCGAAGCGGACAGCGCCTACCACCACGTGGTCGTGGTGGAGGATGCCGTGGCCCGGTACCTGCGCTTCGACCGCTCCTTCCAGAGCGGGATGTACCTGCAGGACCCGTTCGACAGCCCCTTCCTCTACGCCGCCTACGCGCACCTCGGCCTGATCTTCCGCCCGCAGGCAGGGATAGTGCTGGTGGTGGGCCTGGGCGGTGGGTCCATTCCCAAGCGGTTCTGGCGCGACTACCGGGAGATGACGGTGGAGGTGGCCGAGCTGGACCCGATGGTGGTGGACGTGGCCAACAAGTTCTTCGGCCTGCCGGCGGACTTGCGCCTGCGGGTCGTGGTGCAGGATGGCCGCCGCTTCCTGAGGCAGAGTGCGCGGCGCTACGACATCATCATCCTGGACGCCTACTTCGCCGAGTCAATTCCCTTCCACCTGACCACGCGGGAGTTCATGCAGCTGGCGCGGGCGCGCCTGGCGTCGGGAGGAATCGTCCTCTCCAACCTGATCGGCGCGCTGCAGGGCCCCCGCAGCCGTCTCTTCCGCGCCATGTACCGGACCATGGGGGAGGTCTTTCCTGGCCTCTACCTCTTCCCCACCGCCTTCCGTCCCTACGAGGATGCAGACGTCATCCGCAACATCATCGTGGTGGCCTCGCAGGAGCGGGGGCTGGGCCGGGACGAGATCCTGCGGCGCGCGCGGGCCCTGGCCACCCGGGTGACGTACCGGGACTTTGTCAAGTACGCCGCCGACTACTACGCGGCCGCGATCCCGGTGGCGGATGTCCCTGTGCTCACCGACGACTACGCGCCTGTGGATTCGCTGGTGCCGCTGTACCGCTGGTCCCCGCCCTGGCCATGAGGGCCGAGTTGTCTCCCGGGGTTCTGGTCGCAGCGCTGGCCGGGGTTCTGGTCGCAGCGCTGGCCGTTCCCCCGCCGCCTGCAGGCTGGGCGATGGTTCTGGAGATCGCCCCCGGCAGCATCGTGCAGGGACAGGCGGTACGCGTGCGGGTGCGTACCGCCGCGTCGCCAGCGGTCTTGCTGGTGGGAGACCGGAGGGTCCCCCTGCATCGCGTAGCCGGCAGGTACCAGGCCTTCGTGGGCACGAGCCCGCTGACCAGGCCGGGCAGGGTCAGGGTGGAGGTCGTGCTGTCCGGTCCGGGCAGGGCTGCCGCCCGGGCGCACTTCGTCGTTCGGGCAGGCACCTTTGGCGTGCGCCGGCTGCAGGTGCTGCCCGGCCTGCTGGACCCCGCGCTGGCGGAGCGAGAGCGGCGGCGGGTCGCGGCGGCCACCAGCCGGCCGCTGTCGGCGCCGCTGTGGCGCGGCGTCTTCCGCAGGCCCGTGGTCGGGCCGGTCACTTCCGCCTACGGAGTGCGCAGCGTCTACAACGGTCTCCCCCGGGGCCACCACCTGGGCGTGGACTTACGGGCGGCCGCGGGGACGCCCGTGCGTGCGGCGCACGACGGCCTGGTCACTCTGGCGGAGGCGCTGCCGCTCAGCGGCCACACCGTCATCCTCGACCACGGTGCCGGGATCTTCACCACCTACCAGCACCTCGCCGCCGTGACCGTGCGCCCCGGTCAGCGGGTGCGGCAGGGACATGTGCTGGGGCGGGTGGGCTCGACAGGGTTGAGTACGGCGCCCCACCTGCACTGGGGGATGCGCGTCCACGGAGTCCGGGTGGATCCGCTCCCCTGGACGATGGCGGGTCCACTGACGGAGCCGTAGAACCATGGAGGGAGGTTATGAGTGAGGCGGCGGACCGGCCCCACCTGGATGAGCAGCTGGTCAGGGTTCCCGCGGGGCCGGTGACCCTGGAAGGGAACCTGGCCGTTCCCCCCAAGGCGCAGGCCCTGGTGCTCTTCGCCCACGGCAGCGGGAGCAGCCGGCACAGCCCGCGTAACCGCTTCGTCGCCCGCGTGCTCACCGAGGCCGGGCTGGCCACGCTGCTTACCGACCTCCTTACGGCCGCCGAGGAGGAGGTGGACACCGTGACGCGGCACCTGCGCTTCGACATCCCCCTGCTGGCGCAGCGCCTGGTGGCCATCACCGACTGGCTGGCCGCCCAGCCCCAGATCCAGTCCATGCGGATCGGCTACTTCGGCGCCAGCACCGGAGCGGCCGCCGCCCTGATCGCAGCCGCGGACCGCCCGCAGGCCATTGGGGCCATCGTCTCCCGCGGCGGACGCCCCGACCTGGCCGGTGCCGCTCTGGGCCGCGTGCGTGCTCCCACCCTCTTCATCGTGGGCGGCCAGGACCTTCCGGTGTTGGAGCTGAACCGGGAGGCCTTGCGCCAGCTACGGGCGGAGGCGCAACTGGTGGTGGTGCCCGGAGCCACGCACCTCTTTTCCGAGCCGGGAGCGCTGGAGGAGGTGGCGCGGCTCTCCGCTGCGTGGTTCACCCGGTACCTGGCGGGCTGAGGGTGCAGCGGGCGTCCCGGTGTGGTGGGCACGGTGTGGGCGCGCTGCCGGCCCGCTGCGGATGGTAGGCTGGTGAAGGAGGGGTGGCTGATGGGCGGCGGGTTTCGACTGGGGCGGCTGGTGGGAATTCCCATCTTCATCCACTCCTCCTGGTTCATTGCGCTTTGGGTGCTCTCCTGGTCCCTGGCCGTAGCCTACTACCCGCAGGAGTTCCCAGGCCTGCTCTCCCCCACCTACTGGGCCATGGGCATCATCTCCGCGCTTTTACTCTTTGGCTCGGTGCTGGTGCACGAGCTCGGCCACGCCCTCATCGCCCGTCGCCACGGGGTGCGCACCCGCAACATCACCCTCTTCATGTTCGGCGGCGTAGCCCAGATCGCTGCGGAGCCGCCCACCGCTGAGGCGGAGCTGGCCATCGCTGCGGCCGGACCGCTGACCAGCTATGGGCTGGCGGGGTTGCTCTGGGTGGGGGGCCGCCTGGCCGCGGGCACAGCCCTGGGGGCGATGGTGAGCTACCTGGCCTTCATCAACCTGTTGCTGGCCACCTTCAACCTGATCCCGGGGTTTCCCCTGGATGGGGGGCGGATGCTGCGGGCGTGGCTGTGGCGGCGTGGCGGCGACCTGGAGCGAGCCACCCGCACCGCTGCCCAGGGAGGTCAGGTGGTGGCCGTGCTCTTCATCGGGCTGGGCCTGGTGCAGATCTTCCGCGGGGCGTTCGTGGGCGGGCTCTGGCTGGTGTTGATCGGGTGGTTCCTGCAGGCAGCGGCCCAGGCGGGTTACCAGCAGGTCCTGCTGCGGCGCGCCCTGGGCGGTGTGCGGGTGGGGGAGATCATGACCCGGGACCTGCACACCATCGACCCCAACCTCACCGTGGAGGAGGCCATCGCCGAGTACTTCATCCCCCTGAAGCACGGCGGGTTCCCCGTGGTGTACGGGGAGCGGCTCCTTGGCGTGGTCACCCTGCAGGACGTGCGGGCGGTGCCACGGGAGGCGCGGGGGGAGCGGCGGGTGCGCGATGTGATGACGCCTTCCGCCAGCCTGAAGACGGTCCGCCCTTCCACGTCCGCCTACCAGGCATTCACCTGCATGGGGCAGGAGCAGATCGGGCGCCTGCTGGTGACCGACGAGGCCGGGTCGCTGGTAGGCATCATTACGCGCAGCGACCTGCTGCACGTCATCCGGGTCTACACGGAGTTCGGGGACTTAGGCGAGGAGAAGCCGGCCAGACCGCGCTGAACCCTGCCGGCGGGGCGCGCTGCATCCCGTCGGCTCCACAGAGCTGCTGCGGATCGCCGGACGGTGCCGGCTATTGACGCCTGGCTTCAGACCTGCTACGGTACGTTTGTCGTCATAGTGCGTTTCGCGGGGGACGCCCGGGCGCGTCCCCCGCGGTGCTTCGCGGGTCTTCTTCGTGGTGGGTTGGTCCGGCGAGACACGCGCAGATGCCGGCACCAATTCATGCGGCACATGCCGCATCCGGCCAGCGACCGGAGTACGAAGGAGGCGTTTCTCATTTCTACAGTTGTTCACCCCAGGGCCGCAGAGCAGTTCGGCGGCCTCACCCTGCGACCGGAGACCCTGCGTGCCATTGAGCGTCTGGGCTGGCGCCAGCCCACCCCCATTCAGGCCCGGGTCATCCCGCTGCTGACGGCGGGACGAGACCTGGTAGGGCAAGCTCAGACCGGCTCGGGGAAGACCGGCGCCTACGGGATTCCCCTGGTGGAGAGGCTATCCCCGGCGCGCGAGGCGGTGCAGGCGCTGGTGCTGGTACCCACCCGCGAGCTCGCCCTGCAGGTGGCGGAGGACCTGCGCGCGCTGGGCAGCGCCCGTGACCTCACCGCCGTCGCCCTCTTCGGCGGCCAGCCGATCGAGCGTCAGATGGCCGCGCTGCGCCGCCGCCCGCCCATCGCCGTGGCCACGCCCGGCCGCCTGCTCGATCACCTGCAGCGCCGCACCGTGACGCTCCAGACGGTGGCGGTGGCGGTGCTCGACGAGGCCGACCGTATGCTGGACATGGGTTTCCTGCCGGACGTCACCCGAATCCTCCAGCAGACCCCGGGGGCACGCCAGACCGCGCTCTTCTCGGCGACCATGCCGGCTCCGATCCGGCTCCTGGCCGAGAGGTTCATGCGCCAGCCGGTGTGGGTGTGCATCGACGCACCCAGGCCCACGGTAGAGACGGTGGAGCAGTACTACCTGGAGGTCATGGAGGAAGACAAGGTGCGGGCGCTGCGCCGCCTGCTGGTCAGGGAGTCGATCCCCTCCGCCGTGATCTTCCGACGCACCAAGCACCGCGCGGAGGGGCTGGCCAGAGTCCTGGGCCGGGAGCGTGCCGTCGGCCTGCTACACGGCGGGATGCGCCAGGAAGCGCGGCTGCAGGCGCTGCGAGCCTTCGCCCAGGGATGCACGCCGCTTCTGGTCACTACCAACGTGGCCTCGCGCGGCCTGGACCTGCCGCAGGTGTCGCACGTCATCAACTTCGACATGCCGGAGGACGTGGAGACCTACATCCACCGTGTCGGCCGCACGGCCCGGATGGGCCGGCACGGCACGGCCATCACCTTCGTGGGCCAGCACGACCTGGAGATGTTCGACCAGCTGCGGCGCCGCCTGGGGGACGCGCTGCGGCGCCATCCCCTGAACCTCTACGCCTGAGGTCGAGCGCACCCGGGGAAAGGCCCCAGGCAGGATCGTCCCCTCTGTTGAACGGGTCGTCTGCTGTGTCCGCGCCGGCGATGCCCAAGTATCGTCTGCTGTGTTAGGATGGGTGGCGATTTGAGCTGCCTGATGCGCGCATGGCTCCGCCGGACCATCCGGCACGCGTTGGGGCCGGCCCTCTTCCTGGTGCTGGCTTCAGTCTTCCCCCTGATTGCTGCCGCTCCCGGGGTGGTCATCCGCCTGCAGCCCCTCGTCGCCGGGCTCAGCGCACCGGTGCACCTGACCCACTCCGGGGACGGGTCGGGCCGCCTCTTTGTCGTCGAACAGGCCGGCGTAATCCGCCTCATCCGCGACGGGCGGCTGCTGCCGCGCCCCTTCCTGGACATCCGCCGCCGCGTGGTCTCTGGGGGGGAGATGGGATTACTCAGCGTGGCCTTCCACCCGCAGTACGCCCGCACCGGCCGTCTCTTCGTCAACTACACCGCCGACGGCGGCAGCCTGCGCACGGTGATCGCAGAGTACCGCGTCTCGGCCGGCGACCCCGACCTGGCCGATCCCGCGGAGCGGGTCCTGCTGGAGATCTCGCAGCCCTTTCGCAACCACAACGGGGGGCTGAACATCTTCGGCCCCGACGGGATGCTCTACATCGGCATGGGGGACGGCGGTTCCGCCGGGGATCCTCTGAACAACGGACAGCGGCTGGACACCCTGCTGGGCAAGCTGCTGCGCATCGATGTGGACGGGGGGACACCATACCGTGTGCCCCCGGACAATCCCTTCGTCGACCGCGGTGGCGCCCGCCCCGAGATCTGGGCCTACGGCCTGCGCAACCCCTGGCGCTTCTCCTTTGACCGGGGCAGCGGGCGGCTGTTCCTGGCCGACGTGGGTCAGAACCGCTGGGAGGAGATCGACCTGATTGAGAAGGGCGGGAACTACGGCTGGCGGATCATGGAGGGCGCCCATTGCTTCGACCCGCCCGAAGGCTGCTCCCGGGCCGGGCTGATCCTCCCCATCGCCGAGTACCGTACCTCTCTGGGCTGCGCGGTCACAGGCGGCCACGTCTACCGGGGCAGCCGCATCCCCGACCTCATGGGGCGCTATCTGTTCGCCGACTACTGCGGCGGGCAGCTCTGGTCCCTGCGGGAGAGTGGCGGGCGGTGGGTGATGGAGACGTTGCTGGCCACGGAGCTGCAGATCAGCTCCTTCGGGGAAGATCAGGCAGGCGAACTCTACGTCGTGGACCACCGGGGCGCAGTCTACCGGATCGTGCCCCGCTAGTCAGTGTGCGGGCGCGATTCCCATGCCCCGTCCGGGGCGGGGTTACCTGGGTCGGCGGGCTTGCCCCTGTTTCCCCCTCTATCACGCTGCCATCTCCTACCCTGCCCTCTTCGGTCCGGCGCTCCGGTCAGGGGAGGGAACTCGGCCAGGGCCGAGCTGACGAAACGGGTCGCACCGAGTTGACGGATGGAGCCGGAGTCTGGGCCGCTGGCACGGCGGCGTTGCGCGCAGGCTTCGCTGCAGGGAGCGGAGAATCGCTCTCTTGTCGCAGGAGGATCCATGCGCACGCTGTTCAGAGGCGGCACAGTCGTCACCGCTGAGCGGACCTTCGCGGCAGACGTTCTCGTAGACGGTGAGCGCATAGCCGCCATCGCCCCCGAGCTGTCGGCCGACGGCGCCCCGGTGGTGGACGCCTCCGGCCTGTACCTCCTCCCTGGCGGCATCGACGTGCACACCCATCTGGACATGCCCCTGGAGGTGGGCGGACGGGAGATCACCACCGCCGATGACTTCTACAGCGGGCAGGTGGCTGCCGCATTCGGCGGCACCACCGCCCATATCGACTTTGTCATCCAGCCCAAGGGGGCGAGCCTGCGCCAGGCCCTGGACCTCTGGCACGCCAAGGCCGCCGGCAAGGCGGTCATCGACTACGGCTTCCACATGACCATCGCCGACCCCACGCCGCAGGTGCTGCAGGAGATTGCCCTCCTGCCGCAGTGGGGGGTGACCTCGGTCAAGGTCCTGCTGGCCTACAAGGGGCGGCTGCAGGTAGACGACACCACACTCTTGCTGGTGCTGCGCCAGGCAGGGCGGAATGGCCTGCTCACCCTGGTGCACTGCGAAAACGGGGACGTCATCGACCTGTTGATCAGGGAAGCGGTGGCCGCCGGCCACCTGGAGCCCCGCTTCCACCCGCTGACGCGACCGGCGCAACTTGAGGGCGAGGCCACCGGGCGGGCCCTGGCCCTGGCGGCGGTAGCCGACGCGCCCGTCTACGTCGTTCACCTCACCTGCGCAGCCGCCCTGGAGCAGGTGCGGCTGGCCCGCGCCCGCGGCCAGCGCGCCTGGGCGGAGACGTGTATCCAGTATCTCTTCTTCACGGCGGAGGATCTGGACCGGCCGGGCTTCGAGGGGGCCAAGTTCGTCTGCTCGCCTCCCTTCCGCAGCCGCGACGACCAGGAGGCGCTGTGGGGCGGCCTCGGCGACGGAACCCTGGCGGTGGTCTCCACAGACCATGCGCCCTTCAGCTTCGAGGGCCAGAAGACACTGGGTCGCAGCGACTTCACCCGAATTCCCAACGGCGTGCCGGCCATCGAGGACCGCCTGCTGATGCTGTACCATGCCGGAGTGGGCGGCGGGCGGATCTCCCTGAACCGCTTCGTCGAGCTTGTCGCCACCAACCCTGCCCGCCTCTTTGGCCTCTACCCCCGCAAGGGGACCCTGGCCGTGGGTGCGGACGCGGACATCGTCCTGTGGGACCCGCAGCGGCAACGCGTCCTCAGCGCGCGAACCCACCACATGCGGGTGGACTACAACCTCTTTGAGGGGACGGAGGTGCGCGGCGCCCCGGCGGGGGTGTGGCTGCGCGGGCAGCAGGTGGTGGACGGCGAGCAGTTCCTGGGCAGCCCCGGCTCCGGCCGCTACCTCCAGCGGGCGCGTTTCTTCGGGTGACCGCGGCGGCCGGGTCCGCCTACTGCGGTCACCCGATGCCTCTGGTCAGCCCCTCAAGTATATTTGTGGTGTTTGCCCATACTGACGGGTACGTCGAGGAGGTCGAGAGATGAGGTACAGGCGTCTGTGCGTTATGTCGGTCCTGGCCGCCCTCCTGGCCGCCACCCTTGGCGGCTGGGCGCAGGCGGCGCCGCCGGTCCGCGGGGGCACCCTGACCGTGGCCCTCAGCGCCGACCCGCCCGCGCTGGACATCCATTCCACCACGGCCTACCTGACGGAGATCGTCAGCTGGCACGTCTTCGAGCCCCTGTTCACTTACGACCGCAACTTCCGCATCATCCCCATGCTGGCCGAGGGCTACACGGTGGGCCAAGGGGGGCGCGAGTACACCATCACCCTGCGCTCCGGGGTGCGCTTCCACAACGGTAAGGAGATGACGGCACAGGATGTGGTGGCCTCGCTGCAGCGGTGGATGAAGCTGGCCGTGGTGGCGGTGCCCTTCTTCCGCGACGACGTGGAGGCGGTGGAAGCCCGCGGGCCCCGGACGGTGGTGGTGCGTCTGCGGCAGCCTTCGGGCATCCTCATCGCCGCCCTGGCCCAGCCCATCCAGCTGGCCGGGATCTATCCGGAGGCCGTGGTCACCGCTGCGGGCACCAACCGCATCACCCAGCTCTCCGAACTGATCGGCACGGGACCGTTCCGCTTCGTCCGCTGGCAGCCCGGGCAGGTGATCGAGCTGGAGCGGTTCGAGGGGTACGCGGCGCGCCCCGGAGGGCCCGACGGCTACGGCGGGCAGAAGGTGGCCTACGTGGACCGGCTGCGCTTCGTCATCGTCCCCGACGTGCAGACGCGGATCAACGGCGTGCTCACCGGGCAGTACGACTACGCGGAGAGCATCACCGCCGACGCCTACGCCGACCTGCGCAATAACCCCCGGGTGCGCACGCTCATTCTCAAACCCTACGGGCAGCCCATGGCGGTGTTCAACAAGCGCAAGGGGCTCTTCACCGACCGGCGGATGCGTCAGGCCTTCCTGGCCGCGCTGGACATGAGCAAGATCATGGCCGGCACCTTCGGCAACCCCCTGATGTTTCGGGTGGACGGCAGCCTGATGTTCCGCGAGTCGCCATGGTACTCGCGGGCAGGTCTCGGGCCCTACAACGCGCGCAACGTGGCCGAGGCCCGCCGCCTGCTGGCGGAGGCCGGCTACCGTGGCCAGCCCGTGCGCTGGATCACCAGCGCCGCCTTCGACTGGGCCTACAAGCCCGCCCTGATTGCCAGCCAGCAACTGGCGGAGGCCGGGTTCACCATCGACCTGCAGGTGCTGGACTGGGCCACCGTCCTCTCGCGCCGCGCCAACCCCGACCTCTATGAAGTCTTCAGCACTTCCTTCATTTTCAGCCCGGGCATCGACCCGCCCATCCAGCCGGTGATCATCAGCCCCACCTGGCCCGGGTGGTGGACCACCGAAGAGAAGGACCGGCTGATCGGCCGACTGATCCGGGAGCCCGACATCCAGGCGCGAAAGCAGATCTGGGAGCAGGTGCAGCGTCTGTACTGGGAGGATGTGCCGGGGATTAAGTTCGGCGACTTCTTCAACCTGGCCATCGCTCGCCCCGGGGTGCAGGGACTGTCTACCCGCCCCGACCTGTTCTTCTGGAATGTCTGGGTGACGCCTTAGCCTGCCCAGTGAGGCGTGCAGGCCTACATCGCCCGCCGCCTGGTGACCACGGTGCCGATCGTTGCCCTGGTCGGCACCGTGGTCTTCCTGCTGGTGCACCTCACCCCGGGTGATCCGGCAGTGATCATGCTGGGACCGGACGCGCCCGCTGAGGCGGTGGTCCGCCTGCGCCATGACCTGGGGCTGGACCAGCCCCTGGCCGCCCAGTGGCTGCACTGGTTCCGCCGCATCATCACCGGCGACCTGGGGCGGTCCATCTTCTTCGGCCTTCCCGTCACTGCGGTGATCCGGCAGCACCTGGTGCCTACGGTACTGCTCAGCCTGCTGGCCATCCTCTTCGCCGTGGGCATCGGCCTGCCCGCGGGGATCGTCTCCGCCGTGCGCCGGGGATCGGCCCTGGACCAGGCGGTTACCCTGGTGGCCTTCCTGGGGGTCTCCGTCCCCGAGTTCTGGCTGGCGTTGAACCTGGTTCTTCTCTTCGCCGTGCGCTTGGCACTGCTGCCCGTGGCCGGCTACGTCCCCCCTACCCAAGGGCTGGGGACCACTCTGCGGTATCTGCTCCTTCCCGCGTTTACCATGGGCTTTGTCCAGTCGGCCCTCATCGCCCGGATGACACGCGCAGCCATGCTGGAGGTGGTGGCGCAGGACTACATCCGTACGGCGCACGCCAAGGGCCTGGCCTTCCGGCAGGTCACCCTGCGGCACGCCTTTCCTAACGCCCTGATCGCAGTGGTCACGGTGGTGGGCATCGTCTTCTCGGTGATGATGGGCGGCAACGTGGTGGCCGAGACCATCTTCACCATCCCCGGGATCGGCCAGCTGCTCATGAGCTCGGTGCTGCGGCGGGACTACCCGCTGATCCAGGGGATCGTCCTGCTGGTGGCTCTGGCCTACGTGCTGATCAACCTGCTGGTGGACGTGGTCTACGCCCTGGTGGACCCGAGGATCCGCTATTGAGCGGCCGCGCCGTCGCCTCCACCCAGCGCCCCGCAGTGGCGCCCTCCCCCTGGCGGTTGCGCTGGCGCGTGCTGCGCAAACGCCCGGTGGTGCTCCTGGGCGGGGTCCTCATCCTGCTGCTGGCCGCGGCCGGTCTCCTGGCAGGGGTGCTGGCACCCGCCGACCCGCAGGCCATGAACATCGGCGAGCGCCTGCGCGGGCCGTCGCCGCTCCACCTCTTCGGCACCGACGACTTCGGGCGGGACGTCTTCAGCCGGGTGCTCTACGGCATCCGCCTTTCCCTGACCATAGGGGCGGCGGTGCTGCTGCTCAGTACGTCCATCGGCCTGCCGGTGGGGCTGGTGGCGGGCTACGTGCGCCGGCTAGACAATCCCCTGATGCGGGTTATGGATGCCCTGATGGCCTTTCCCGCCGTGATTCTGGCCATCGCCCTCATGGCCGCCCTGGGGCCCAGCGCCGTCAACGTGGCCGTGGCCCTGGGGGTGGTCTACTCGCCGCGGATGGCCCGGGTGGTGCGGGGCGGCGTGCTGGTGGTGCGCGAGTTCGAGTACGTCACCGCGGCGCAGGCGCTGGGACTCCCGGAGGGGTTGATCATGGTGCGGCACGTCCTGCCCAACTGTCTCTCTCCGGCCGTTGTGCAGGGTACCTTTATCTTTGCTTATGCTGTTCTGGGTGAGGCCCTGCTGAGCTTCCTGGGGGCTGGCGTCCCGCCGCACGTGCCCAGTCTGGGCACCATCCTCAGCGGGGGGCGGGTCTACATGGGCCAGGCACCGTGGATTACCATTTTCCCGGGGCTGGCCATCATGCTGCTGGTGATCGGGCTGAACCTGTTCGGGGACGGGCTGCGGGACATCCTGGACCCGCGGCTGGTGCGCGCCGGCGGCGCGTAGCGGAGGAGGAGAAGGAGAGGCCGATGCGCAGGCTGGGACTGGAACGGGAGATCGTGGATCCGCAGGTCTACGCCCATGCGGTGGAGCGGTTCCGGGAGGCGAAGATCCTGCTGCCCACCTTCGCCCAGCTGGCCGACCCCGCGCGAATTCCGGCCGGCATCCGCACTGCCCTGGCGGATGTGGACCCCGACGCACCCCACCCGCTGAACCTCTTCCGCGTCCACTGGTACAACGGGGCCGACCGCCGCCAGTCGGTCTCCCTGCCCGACCACCTGATCCTCCCCCCGGTGCTCACCGGGGTGGAGGCGCGCATCGTCATAGCCCTGGGCGACCGTTTTCCCATGATCCGGGCGCACAAGGTGCTGGCGGCCTATGGCTGCCTGGCGCCGCGGATCATCACCGGGCAGTTCGACCCCACAGCACACCGGGCGGTCTGGCCCTCCACCGGCAACTACGCCCGCGGCGGGGTGGCCATCTCCCGCATCATGGGCTGCCGCGGTATCGCTGTGCTCCCCGAGGGGATGAGCCGGGAGCGCTTCACCTGGCTGGAACGGTGGGTGGCCGACCCCGCGGACATCATCCGTACCCCGGGCACGGAGAGCAACGTCAAGGAGATCTACGACAAGTGCCACGAACTGTCGCGCGACCCGCAAAACATCATCTTCAATCAGTTCTCCGAGTTCGGCAACCATCTCATCCACTACCTGGTAACCGGGCGGGCCCTGGGCCACCTCTTCGAGAGCCTGCAGCGCCGGTCACCGGCACTGCGCCTGCAGGCCTTCGTGGCTGCCTCGGGCTCGGCGGGCACCCTGGGGGCGGGAGATTACCTCAAGGAGCACTACGGCGCGCGCATCGTGGCGGCGGAGGCTCTGGAGTGTCCCACAATGCTGTACAACGGCTTCGGCGAGCACAACATCCAGGGGATCGGCGACAAGCACATCCCCCTGATCCACAACGTGCTGAACACCGACGTGGTGCTGGCGGTCTCCGACCGCAGCACCGACCGCCTGGACGTGCTGTTCAATACCCCGGTGGGACAGGAGTACCTGGCCACCCGCGGCGTGCCGCAGGAGGTCCTGCAGCATCTGTCGGCTCTGGGGTTGTCCAGCATCTGCAACGTAGTGGCGGCCATCAAGACGGCCAAGCACTTCCGCCTGGGTCCGGACGATGTCATCGTCACCGTGGCCACCGACGGTGCAGCCATGTACGGCAGCGAGCGGGAGAAGGCCCTACGCCGTTACTTCCCCCGCGGCTTCGACATGGTGGCGGCCGGGGAGACGTTTGGGGAGTGCCTGCTTGGCGTCGGTGTGGACCACCTGCGGGAGTGTGATCAGACCGAGCGCAACCGTATCTTCAACCTGGGCTACTTCACCTGGGTGGAGCAGCAGGGCGTCTCTCTGGAGGAGTTCGAAGCCCGCCGGGAGCAGCGCTTCTGGCAGCAGATGCGGCAGATTCTCCCTATCTGGGACGGGATGATTGAGGAGTTCAACGGCCGCACCCGGGCCGCGGAGGCGCTGTGAGCACACTGCCCTCCGCCGTGGTCTGTGCGGGCTGCGGCTACCAGGCCCGGGGGGACGAGCCCTATCCCTTCCGCTGCCCCAACGCCGTCCCCGGCGACGACACCGACCACGTGATGACGGTACGGCTGGACTGGCCGCGCCTGCGCTGGCCGGAAGGTGGGGAGGCCAACCCTTTCCTCCGCTTCCGCACCCTGCTGCACTCCTACCACCTTGCGGCCGCCCGTGGTATGGACGATGCGGCCTACGTGGCCCTGGTGCAGGAGCTGGACGGGGCCGTGGCCGCCGTGAACGGACGAGGATTTGTGGTCACGCCGTTCGGGCGGCAGGACGACCTCTCCCGGCGCCTCGGGTTCGCCTCCGGCGGGGGGGTGTGGGTGAAGGACGAGACGGGCAATGTCTCCGGCTCGCACAAGGCCCGTCACCTCATGGGGCTGCTGCTGTACCTGGAGGTGGTGGAGCGGGTCGGTCCGGCACCGGCGGGGCGGGGGGCGCACCTGGCCATCGCCAGTTGCGGCAACGCCGCCCTGGCGGCGGCGGTGGTGGCCCGGGCCGCGGGGAGACCGCTGCGGGTCTTCATTCCCACGGTGGCCGACCCCAAAGTGGTGGCCCGCCTACGCGCCCTGGAGGCGGAGCTCACCATCTGCCCGCGGGAAGCGGGTACCCCGGGGGACCCCACCTACCACCGGCTGCGGCAGGCGGTACGCGAGGGCGCGCTACCGTTCACCTGCCAGGGCAGCGACAACGGACTGACCATCGAAGGGGGCAAGACCCTGGGCTACGAGATGGTTGCCGCGCTGGCGGGGGGCCAGGGGCTGGACCGGGTCTTCGTGCAGGTGGGGGGCGGCGCGCTGGCCAGCGCGGTCGTTCAGGCCCTGGAGGACGCCCGGGAGCTGGGGGTGCTGGCGCACCTGCCGCGCATCCACGCCGTGCAGGCCCGGGCCGTCCAGCCTCTGGTGCGCGCCTACGACGGGGTGGCTGGCCGTATCCTGGAACGCATCGGACGGGAGGAGGGCCGCGGGCCCGCTCCCCCGGGAGGAGCGCGGGAGCGGGCCGACCTTATCCGGGACCACGCCACATCGCCTCAGGTGGCGGAGGAGCTGAACTACGCCGTCACCCACCGCTCGCAGTTCATGTGGCCGTGGGAGGCGGAGCCGCGCAGCGTCGCCGGGGGGATCATCGACGACGAGACCTACGACTGGGCGGCGGTGGTGCGGGGGATGGTGGTCAGCGGAGGCTATCCCCTGGCGGTGAGTGAGGAGGAGCTGCTGGAGGCCCACGCCCTGGCGCGCTCTGCCACCGGGATCGCTGTGGACCCCACCGGCTCCGCGGGCCTGGCCGGGCTGCTGCAGCTGGTGCGCGGTGGTCAGGTGGACCCGCAGGAGCGGGTGGCCGTGCTCTTTACGGGAGTGCAACGCTAGGAGGGACACAGACAAGGAGGCAGGAACGATGAGGAGCTTTCTCGGTCGGGACATCCTCTCGCTGAAGGACTTCGAGCGGATGGAGTACTTCCGGGTCTTCCAGGTATGCGAGGAGCTGAAGCCCTACGCCCGGGATCGGCGCAACGGCGACCTGTTGAAGGAGAAGATCCTGGTGACCGCCTTCTACCAGCCCAGCACCCGCACCCGGCTGGCCACCGAGGCGGCCATGCACCGGCTGGGGGGACGGGTGGTCGGCTTCTCCGACGTAAAGATGACCCGCGCCGGCGACTTCTACCAGGAGTCCATCAAGGACACGGTGCACATGCTGGAGTACTACGGCGACGTGATCGCCATGCGCCACTTCCAGCAGGGCGCTCCGGCGGAGGCGGCCCGCTGGGCCTCCGTCCCCGTGATCAACTGCGGCGACGGCTGGGGGGAGCACCCCACCCAGGTGCTCACCGACCTCTACACCATCTGGGGGGAGCGGGGCACCCTGGACGGGCTGAAGGTGCTCTGCGTGGGCGACATGCGCATGCGCACCATGCACTCCCTGCTGTACGCCGCCTCCCAGTTCGACATGGAGGCGTTCATCGTCTCCCCCCCGGAGATGAGCCTCCAGCCCCAGTTCAAAGCGGAGCTGGATGAGCGCAACGTCCGCTACACCGAGGTCCCCGCGGTGGAGGACGTCATTGCCGAGGCGGACGTGATCTACATGGAGCCGGTGGTGCAGGCGGACTACACCCAGTCGCGGGTGGAGGCCACCGCGGAGCGGGGGACCACGCCCGCCGCCTACAGGGTGACGCGGGAGATGCTGCGTCACCGGGCCAAGAAGGACGCCATTGTCCTGCACTCCCTGCCCCGGATGGACGAGCTGCCCACAGACGTTGACGCCACCCGCCACGCCCGCTACTGGATCGAGGCTTTCAACGGAGTGGTCATGCGCATGGCCCTGCTGGCCCTGGTGCTGGGAGCGGTGGAGTAGGCCGATGCAGACGCAGCTGCGCGGACGGGACCTGATCACGCTGCAGGAGTGGACCAAGGAGGAGATCGACACCGTCCTTTCCGTGGCCCTGGACCTGAAGCGGCAGCGGGCGCTGGGGCAGCCGCACCCCCTGCTGCGGGACAAGGTTCTGGCCATGCTCTTCTTCTACGCCAGCACCCGCACCCGGGCGTCCTTCGAGGCGGGGATGGCCCAGCTGGGCGGGCACGCCCAGTTCATCGAGAGCCGCACCACCCAGATCGCCCATGGGGACACCCCCAAGGAGATCGGTGAGATCCTGGGCCGGTACAACGACGGCATCGCCATCCGCCACGTGGACTGGGGGCAGGGCAACCGCTACATCCGCGAAGTTGCCGCGGCCAGCCGGGTGCCCGTGCTGAACATGCAGTGCGACATCTACCACCCGTTCCAGATTCTGGCGGACATCCTCACTATCATCGAAAAGCAGGGAGACCCCCGCGGCAGGACCATTACCGTGAGCTGGGCCTACGCCGCCAGCTACCAGAAGCCCATCAGCGTCCCCCAGAGCCTGATCCTGCTGGCGCCGCGCTTCGGCATGAACGTACGCCTGGTGCACCCCCCGGGCTTCCAGCTCATGCCGGAGATCGTGGCCCAGGCGCAGGAGAACGCCCGCCGCGCCCGCGCCGGCTTCGAGATCCTGGACGACTTCGACGCAGGCTTCCGGGACAGCGACGTCATCTACGCCAAGAGCTGGGGGCCGCTGCTCACCGTGCAGAGCGATGCCGAGGGGGCGGCGCTGGCCGCCCGCTACCAGGACTGGATCACCGACGCGCGGCGGATACGGCTGGCCCGCGACGACGCCATCTACATGCACCCCCTGCCGGCCGACCGGAACATCGAGGTGACCGACGAGGTGATCGACGGGCCGCAGTCGGTGGTCTACGACCAGGCGGAGAACCGCCTGCACGTGCAGAAGGCGGTTATGGCGCTAACCATGTCATAGCCTGCGGCTGCTATCCTGGGAGGGAGGGCGGTAGGGAAGAAGTCGGAGCACACCCGCAGGGCTGGAGGGGGTGCAGGGCTATGGAGTTCATCCTGAACGGCCGGCCGGTCTCTGTGGAGGCGCGCGAGGGGGAGAGCCTCCTGGAGGTGCTGCGGGAGCGCTGCGGGCTCACCTCCATGAAGGACGGCTGCGCCCCGGAGGGCTCCTGCGGCGCGTGCACAGTGCTGGTGGACGGCAGGGCGGCGGTCTCCTGCGCCCAGCCGGCGGCGCGCGTGGCCGGCCGGCGGGTGACCACCCTGGAGGGCCTGCCCCAGGAGCGCCGGGCCCAGTGGGCCGAGTGCTTCGTCGTCGCCGGAGCCTCCCAGTGCGGCTTCTGCTCGCCGGGGATCGTGATGAAGGCGGAGGCGTTGCTGCAGCGCAACCCCGCTCCCTCACGGGAGGAGATCCTCCGCGCCCTGGCCGGCAACCTCTGCCGCTGCACCGGCTACATCAAGATCGTCGAGGCCATCCGCCTTGCCGCCGCCGCGCGACGCGGTGAGCCCATCCCTGCCCCCGACTGGAGCGGGCGGGTGGGGTCGCGCACCGGAAGGTATCAGGGGCGCGAGCTGGCCCTGGGCACGAAACCTTACGTCAACGACATGCGTCTGCCGGGGATGCTCTACGGGGCGGTCCGCTGGTCCGACCATCCCCGGGCCAGGGTGCTGCGGATCGACACCAGCAGGGCCGCCGCCTGTCCCGGAGTCGTCGCCGTGGCCACCTGGCGGGATGTACCCGGGCAGCGCCGGCAGGGGCTGATCACCAGGGACTGGCGGCAGTTCGTCGCCGAGGGGGAGGTCACCAGCTACGTGGGTGACGTGCTGGCCGTGGTGGCGGCGACAAGCCGGGCGGCCGCGCGGGAGGCCGCGGCGCTGGTGGAGGTGGACTACGAGGTCTTAGAGCCGGTGACCGACCCCTTCGCCGCCCTGGCCCCGGGGGCCCCGCAGCTCCACGAGGGCGGCAACGTCCTCTCCGTCTCCCGGGTCAGGCGGGGAGATGTGGACGCCGCGCTGGCTACGGCAGCGCACGTGGCCACCGAGACATTTCAGACTCAGTTCGTGGAGCACGCCTTCCTGGAGCCGGAGGCCGCGCTGGCGGTCCCCCTGGAGGACGGGGGCGTGCACGTCTACTCCCAGGGGCAGGGGCCCTGGGATGACCGGCGGCAGGTGGCCTCCTTCCTCGCCCTCCCCGAAGAGCGGGTGCGGGTCACCCAGGTGAGCAACGGGGGGGCGTTCGGGGCCAAGGAGGACCTCAACGTCCAGTGCCACGCCGCACTCCTTGCCCGGCTCACCGGCCGGCCGGTGCTGGTGGCGCTCTCCCGCCGGGAGAGCATCCGCTTCCACACCAAGCGCCACCCCCTGACCATGACCTACACGGTGGGCTGCGACGCCGAAGGGCACCTGCTGGCTGTCCGCGCCCGCATCGTCGGCGACACCGGCGCCTACGCCAGCGTCGGTGACAAGGTGCTGGAGCGCGCCGCCGGCCACGCCTGCGGTCCGTACAAGGTGCCCCACGTGGACGTGGAGGCCACTGCGGTCTACACCAACAACCCGCCGGCGGGCGCCATGCGCGGCTTCGGTGTCCCCCAGGTCAACTTCGCCATGGAGGGGATGATGGACATCCTGGCGGAGCGGGTGGGCATCGACGGATGGGAGATGCGCTGGCGCAACGCCCTGGAGACCGGAGAGGTCTTCGCCACGGGGCAGAAGCTTGGCCCCGGGGTGGGGCTGAAGAAGACACTGCTGGCAGTGCGGGACATCTACCGCTCCGCCCGCTACGCCGGGATCGCCTGCGGCCTGAAAAACACCGGGGTGGGCAACGGGCTGAAAGAGTACGGTAAGGCCATCCTGCGGGTGGAACCAGACGGCGCCGTCACCCTCTTTCATTCCTGGACGGAGATGGGGCAGGGGGTGCACACGGCGCTGCAGCAGATCGCCTGCCAGGAGCTGGGGCTGCCGGCCGACCGTGTGCGCGTGGTGGTAGACACCATCCGCGAACTGGACACCGGGCAGTGCACCGCCTCCCGCTCCACGGCCCTGGGCGGCCGCGCCGTGATCGAGGCGGCGCGCAGGCTCAAGGCTGCGCTAGGCGGCAGGCGCCTGGAGGACCTGGCCGGGCAGGAGTTCTACGGGGAGTTCCTCGTGGACTGGACCACCAAGCTTGGGGTGGAGAACCCTATCACCCACTTCGCCTACGGCTGGGCGACCCAGGTGGTCATTCTGGACGAGCGGGGCCGGGTGGCCAGGGTGGTGGCCGCGCACGACGTGGGCCGGGTGATCAACCCCACCCTGCTGGAGGGGCAGATCCAGGGGGCGATCCACATGGGGCTGGGCTTTGCGCTCTCAGAGGAACTGGTGGTGCAAGGCGGGGTGCCCGTCACCGACACCCTCAAGTCCCTGGGCATCATCCCTCCCGCGGCCATGCCGGAGGTGGAATGCATATTCATCGAGGAGCCCCAGCCCGAGGGGCCCTACGGGGCCAAGGGGGTGGGGGAGGCGGGAATGGTGCCCACAGCCTCCGCGGTGGCGGCGGCCCTGTACGCCTTCGACGGCGTACGCCGCACCCGCCTGCCCATGCGGGACTCCGCTGCCGCGCGTGTGGTGGCTCCAAAGCGCGTGCCGGCGCGGGTGGCCTCATCGTGAGGCGGGCGAGCCTGCGACCCCGGTGAGTCCGCCGTGAGCCTGGCGCTGTGCGGGGGGACCGTGCTGACCGCGCTGCACCCGGCGCGGCTGGCCACAGTGGATGTGCTGATCGAAGAGGGCCGCGTGGCGGCGTTGGGCGCGGTTCCCACAGGCGTTCCGCGGCGCGACTGCTCCGGGTGCTTGGTCGTCCCCGGCAACGTCAACGCGCACACGCACCTCTACTCCGCCCTGGCCAGGGGCATGCCCTATCGCCTGCCTCCCCCGGCGAACTTCCTGCAGATCCTGCAGCGGGTGTGGTGGCGGCTGGACCGTGCCCTGGATGAGGAGAGCATCAGGGCCTCGGCTCTGGTGGCGGGGATGGAGGCGCTGCTGGCCGGCACCACCACCGTGATCGACCACCACGCCTCCCCCAACGCCATCGACGGCTCCCTGGACGTGATCGCCGAGGCCCTGGAGGAACTGGGCCTGCGCTCGGTCCTCTGCTACGAGGTCACCGACCGCGACGGCCCGGAGCGGGCGGGCGCCGGCCTGCGGGAGAACGCCCGCTTCCTCCGGGAGCAGCGGCCGCTGGCCCGCGGCCTGGTGGGCGCCCACGCCTCCTTCACCCTCTCCCGGGAGACGCTGGCCGCCTGCGTGGCCCTGGCCCGGGAAGCCTCACGCGGTGTGCACATCCACGTCGCGGAGGATCCCGTAGACGAGCGGGACGCCGAGGCC
This sequence comes from Armatimonadota bacterium, assembly GCA_031459715.1. NCBI lineage: Bacteria > Bacillati > Candidatus Sysuimicrobiota > Candidatus Sysuimicrobiia > Candidatus Sysuimicrobiales > Candidatus Humicultoraceae > Candidatus Humicultor > Candidatus Humicultor tengchongensis. The sequence goes on from JAVKIA010000013.1 coordinate 34,679, forward strand.
CGCTTCCGCCGGCGAGTGGTGCACCGCCTGGCGGAGGCCGGGGCCCTGGACGGAGGCGCCGTCCTGGCGCACTGTGTGCACGTGGATGGGGCCGAGGCCGCCCTCATCGGGGAGCGCGGGGCGACCGTGGCTCACAATGCCCGCTCCAACATGCACAACGCCGTGGGGCACGCGCCGCTCCACCGACTGGGCCCGCGGGTGGTGCTGGGGACGGACGGGATCGGCTCCGACATGTTCGCTGAGTCGCAGGCCGCCTACTGGCGGGGGAGGGAAGAGGAGATCTTCCTCTCCCCGACCTGGCCGCTGCAGCGCCTGGCCGCCGGCGCCGACCTGGCCGGGCAGATCTTCGCCGAGCCGCTGCTGGGGCGCATCACCCCCGGCGCGCCCGCCGACCTGGCGGTGCTGCAGTACACGCCGCCCACGCCCCTGCAGGAAGAGAATGTGGCCGGGCACTGGCTGTTTGGCCTGTCCGCCCGCTTGGTGCGCGACGTGCTGGTGGCGGGTGAGCTGGTGGTGGCCGACCGACGCCTTGTGCGGGTGGACCAGGAGGCGGTCGCCGCCACAGCCGCACGGCAGGCCCGGCGCCTGTGGGGCCGGCTGGAGGAAATCGGTCCGCACGACTTCGTACCTGCGGGAGGTCCGGGATGATCAGCAGCGAGGGGCGGGTGGCCCTCTACCTGCAGGACAAGCACCCCATCCGCGACGGGATGGAGTACGTGCGCTACGCGGAGCGGCGAGGCTTCGAGGCCGTCTGGCAGGCGGAGAGCCGGCTGGTGCGCGAGGCCACCATCCCCCTGGCGGCCTTCGCCGCGGTGACCGAGCGGATCAAGGTGGGCAGCGGGGTGATCAACCTCTGGACGCGCAACGTCGCCCTGATGGCAGCCACCTTCGTCACCCTGGACGACCTGGCCCCGGGGCGGGTGATGCTGGGCATTGGCGCCTGGTGGGAGCCGCTGGCCTCCAAGGTGGGGGTAGACCGGCGGCGGCCTCTGCAGGCCATGCGCGAGGTGGTGGAGGTGGTGCGCCGGCTGATGCGCATGGAGCGGGTGACCTTCCACGGCGAGTTCGTCCACGTCAGCGACATCGAGATCGACATCGTGCACGGGAACCGCGCCCCGCGGCAGATCCCCATCTACATCGGGGCCACGGGGATGAAGATGATGGAGCTGGCCGGGGAGATCGCCGATGGCGTGCTGTTGAACTACCTGGTCAGCCCCGCGTACAACGCCCAGGCCCTGGTCGCCCTGGCTGCCGGCGCCGCCCGCGCCCGGCGGCGGGTGGAGGAGATCGACCGGCCGCAGCTGGTGGTCTGCTCCCTGGACCCCAACCGCGAGGCCGCCCTGGACCGGGCGCGGGAGCTGGTCACCCAGTACCTGGGGCAGCAGCCGCACATCATGAAGGCCAGCGGGGTGGACGAAGCGCTGCTGGAAGAGATCGGCAGGGTGCTCACCTGGCCGGCGGGCCCGGAGGAGATCCGCAGGGCCATGCGGCTTGTGCCCGACGAGGTGGTGCAGATGATCACCGCCTCGGGCACTCCGGAGGAGTGCCGGGCCAAGGTCCGGGAGTACGTGGCCGCAGGGTGCACCTGCCCCATCCTCTACCCGCTGGGCGACGACGTCTGGGCCATGATCGACGCCTTCGCCGGCGGACAGTTCTAAGCTGCACACGGACGCACGTGGGAGTGATTGACGACCTCCTGGCCGGGCTGCCCGAGGGGGTCCTGGAGGATGTCCTGGTGGCGGCCTTCTGGACGGCGGTGGTGGCGAGAAGCGGCGGGCGCAGGCGGTGCGGCCTGGCCTCCACGCCGCACGAGGACGACCACCACTACGGGCGGGGACCGGCCATCCGGGATGCGGGCGCCCTGGCCGAGCGCAGCCCCCGGGAGCTGGCCGGGCTGGCCCGATCGGCGAGTCCCATGGAGGCGGCGGTGGGGATGGCCGCCATCAACGCCCTGCTGCCGCCCTCCGAGCAGTGGTGGGAGCCGCTGAATGCCGAGGAGATTATCGCCGCGCAGGGAGCGGGAAATCGCGTGGTCCTGGTGGGCCACTTCCCCTTTGTCCCGCGGCTGAAGGAGCGCGTGGGCGCGCTGTGGGTCCTGGAGCAGCACCCGCGGGAGGAGGACCTGCCTGTGGCGGCCGCCCCGGAGATCATCCCGCAGGCCGACGTCCTGGCCCTCAGCGGGACCACGCTGATCAACCACACTTTTGAGGGGCTGGTGGCGCTGCGCCGCCCGGGCGCGCTGGTGGTGGTCCTGGGCCCGAGCACGCCGCTGTCACCGGTGCTGTTCGCCCACGGGGTGGACGTCATCTCGGGTGCCTCCGTGGAGAACGTGGACGCGGTGGTGCGGGTCGTCCGCCAGGGGGGCAACTTCCTCCAGATCCGACCCCACGGCGTGCGGCTGGTGACCATGCGGAAACCCTCACTAGCCCTGCAGTGAGGAGCTACTGCGGCAGGGTCTCCAGGAATGCGTCAAGCTCAGCACGCCAGGGGAATGACACCTGGGTTCCCACCCGCGTCACCGAGATGGCGGCCGCCGCATTGGCCAGATGCACCCCCCGCCGTAGCGGCGCTCCCTGAGCCAGAAAATACGCCAGGGTGCCGATGAAGGCATCGCCCGCGCCCGTGGAATCCACGGCCTTGACGGGAATTGCAGGCGCCAGCGTGACGCCGGCCGGATCTGCCACCAGGGCGCCTCGCTCCCCCAGCGTGATGATTGCAGCCCCAGCACCGGTAGCCAGCAGTTGCCGGGCGGCACTCTCGGCGTGGGGAAGGTCCCGGATGGGGAGGCCCGTAATGGCCTCGGCCTCTGTCTCGTTGGGGGCGATCACGTCACTCAGCCTGACCAGTTCCTGGGGAAGAGGTTGTCCCGGCGCGGGATTGAATATGGTCAGCGCTCGTCCGTCCTGCTTGGCCAGCCGCAGTGCCTCGGCGGTCACCTCCAGCGGCACCTCGAGTTGGCAGACGACCACATCCGCCCTGGTAATGGCCTCTCGGGCCCGGTGGACATCCTCGGGGGTGAGGCCGAAGTTGGCGCCGGGGACGATTACGATCATATTGCGCCCCTCGTCGTCGACGAAAATGGGGGCCACGCCGGAGAAGCGTTGTTCATCCCACAGCACGTATGTGGTGTCGATGCCCTGCTGCTGGTAGTTCCTGAAGATGTATTCCCCGAACATATCCCGGCCGAGCTTGGTAATCATCGTTACCCTGGCCCCGAGCTTGCGGGCCATCACCGCCTGATTGGCGCCCTTCCCTCCGCAGCCCAGGTGGAAGAACCGGCCGATCAGGGTCTCTCCCAGCTTGGGTAACCGGGGCACCTTCGTCAACAGGTCCATATTGGAAGCCCCAAGCACACAGACCCACGGCTCCGTGGCCTGCATGGATTTCACCTCACGAGTATTGTCTGCGGGTATCCACCGGTCTGGATCGCCCCCCACCGGCCGTCGATGAGCCACAACGGGTCCATGCTCTGCTGGACTTCCGCTTGGCCTTCCCGCAGCCCGGTGATCAATTCCGATTTCAATGTCCTCAGGGTCACGAATGCCGTGGGGAAGTAGGAGGTGGCGTGTCGGAACGATGCGGTGGGAGGCCAGTGGGCATCCCCCAGCAGCCGGCGGTAGTTCAGATCGCCCTTCAGGATGGCGAGATCTGCGCCGGCGAGTTCCTGGCGGAGATCCGCAGGCAGCTGGAAATAGAACAGGCAGCTGGTGTAAAACCAGTGCGTCTGCAGTGTCAGGCGGCCGGCACGCAGGTGGGCGACGATGCGGTCGTGCAGTCCCTGGGCTGCGTCACCGGCCGGGGGCAGGGCCGCCAGCGCGGCATGCAGGTCGGCCGGGGTAGCGTCAGAGACGAAGAAGGGGTGCATCTTGAGGTGCAGGACCACGGTGCGGGCCAGGCCCCCCGCCAGCAGGAAATCTGCCAGGGCCACATCCATGAGTAGTTCCGTGCCGGCATTGTCGACGAGGATGGCGACGCGCTGTAATTGCTGTGACGCCAAACGCTCCCACACCCACGCAGACTCATCGACGATCAGCCTGGCCTGGTCGTGCCTGACTCCAACTTCGCGCCCGCAGGCCACCGTCGCGGGGAAACTCAGGTCCATGCGGTTTCCCCACAAACTGGCATGGAGCAGTCGCCAGAAGCGTTGAAGCGTATCATCAGGGAGCTCCCGGCACAGCGAGTCTACCAGTCGGGGAGCCCGCTCCAGCTCCAGTTCAGCTCGTTTCATCACCGCAAAGGGGTCAAACGCATACCAGGGGCCAGGCTGGAAATAGCGGGTGGCCTCCAGCACGCGACGGTAGAAGAACGCCTCTGCCCAATACCAGGGAACCTCAAACCAGCTTCGCCTCAGGTACGGTTGTGATACCGTGTCCCAGAACGCCCTATCCCGCGCTCGCTCCCCCAGGGAGCGGATGACGCTGCCTGCAATTTCGTTGCCCAGCTCCTCCAGCGCCCTCCTGATCTCCGGCGGAAACGGATTCAGCTCCATGACCTGCTGGATGATGTTCGGCACTCGCACCCTGAACGTATACTGTGCGAAGGAGTTGGGCTCAGAGGTCAGGATGGGAGGCGGAAGGAGGTGCGGGTCGATAGCCGGGGCCGGGATGTCGGACACGCTCACGTCACTGCGCCCCCGGGTGCAGCGGCGACCTGCCGGCTGTCCTCAGGGTCACAGGGCCTGCCCGCGGTAGGCCCAGCCGGTGAGCTGCCGCTCGATGACGGCGAAAAGGACGAACAGCGCCACCCCCATCGCTGCCACCACCACCAGACCGGCGAAGACCAGGGGCACCTCGAAGCGGGAGCTGGCGGCGATCATCAGGTAGCCGATCCCCCGGTTGGCCGCCACCGTCTCCGAGATCACCGCGCCCACGAAGGCCAGGGTCGCCGCCACCTTCAGTGAGGCGAAGAAGTAGGGGAGGGAGCGGGGGATGCCGATCTTCAAGAAGATCTCCCGCTTGCTCGCTCCCAGCGACCGCAGCACGTCCTGCAGCTCAGGTTCCAGGGTGGCCAGGCCCGTGGCCACGTTGACGACGATGGGAAAGAAGGAGATGAGGAACGCCGTGAGGATGGCCGGGATGGTGCCGATGCCGAACCAGATGACCAGCACCGGGACGATGGCTACCTTAGGGATGCTGTTGAAGGCGACCAGCAGGGGGTAGAGCGCGCGGTAGACCAGGGTGGAATAGCCGATGGCCAGCCCCAGCCCCATCCCCCCGGCCAGCGCCAGCCCGAAACCCACCAGCGTGGTGTAGAGGGTCTGTGCCGCGTTGAACCAGATGGCCTCCTGCCACTTCAGGTACGCGGTCCACACAGCGGTCGGCCCGGGCAGGATGAAGACCGGGATGCGCAATAGAGTCACCAGCCCCTCCCAGAGGACAAAGGCCCCCAGGATCACCAGCCCCGGCGGCACCCACTCCCGCCAGCGCAGCCGGCGCATCAACGTCCTCCCCCCTCGCCGATGTGTCGGCGGACGGCGTGGTAGGTCTCGGTGAATGCCGGGGTGAACGTGTCCTCCAGGGAGCGCGGTCGACCCAGGGGTACGGCGGTCTCGTAGACCAACCGGCCGGGGCGGGGGCTCATCACGTAGACCACGTCCGCCAGGAAGATGGCTTCACGCAGGTCGTGCGTCACCAGGAAGACGGTGAACCGTCGCTCCAGCCACAGCCCCTGCAGTACCAGCCACAGCTCCTCGCGGGTGAAGGCGTCCAGGGCGCCGAAGGGCTCATCCAGCAGGAGCAGCTCCGGCTGGTGGATGAGGGCGCGGCACAGGCTCACCCGCTGCTGCTGCCCGCCCGACATCTCCCAGGGGTGGCGCTGGCCGAACCCGTCCATGCCCACCGAGGCCAGCAGCATCCGGGCCCGCTCTGCGTACTCCGCCCGGTGCTGCCGGAAGCGCCGCTTGTGGGGTTCAACGATTTCCAGCGGTAGCAGCACGTTGTCCAAGGTGCGCCGCCAGGGCAGGAGGATGGGGTTCTGAAAGGCCATCCCCACGTTCTTCTGCGGCCCGCGCACCGGCACGCCGCCCACCCAGACCTCTCCGCGGGTGGGGCGGAGCAGCCCGGCCAGCAGTTTCAGCAGCGTGGTCTTCCCGCACCCGCTGGGCCCGGTGACGGCGACGAAGGCGCCCCGGGGGACGCCCAGAGTCACATCTTCCACCGCGGCGATGGTCTGCCCCTCGTGCTGGTAACTGGCGCTGACGTGCTCCAGGCGCACGAAGAACCCGGTCACCGCGGTGACAGTCACGCGTTGATGCGTCTGCACATCGCTCGCCTTGTCTCGGTCGGCGTGGGCGGAGAGGCCGGCGGCGTCTCCGCCCACGGATTCACGGTCGCAGTGCGGGCAACATGCGGTCCTTCTTCGGCGGAAGGAACTTGCCGTTGAACACCTCGTACCACTTGGGTCTGGTCGGCAGGCCGAAGGCCTCGGCCACCGCATCGATGGCCCGGGCCAGCCGCTCGGTGCGCACCCCGCCGAAGCCGTCAGCGGCCACCTCCCGGGTGAGGACGTTAGTGCGCAACGCCAGCAGCAGGCGCTCCAGCTCCACGCTCTCGTTGACCAGGGGGTCGCGCTTCTTGATGGCAGCGATGGCCTCCTGCGGGTTGGTGACGGAGTCCTTCACCCCGGCGATGAAGGCACGCACGAACCCGCGCAGCGCTTCCGGCTCGCGGTCCGCCAGCGCCTTGGGCACCATGACCGCATTGCCGTACAGCGGCAGGCCGTAGTCGCTGTACAGGAAGGCGACGATGTCCTCGGGCCTGACGCCGGCGACCTTCAAGTTGATGAACGCCGTGAAGTAGAAGCCCGTGATGGCGTTAACGGTTCCGCGGATCAACGAGGGCTCACGCAGCGGAGCGTCCATGCTCACCCACTCCACGGACTCGGGGTGGATTCCCACCGCCCGGGCGAAGACCGGGAAGAGACGGCGCGGCGCGTCCCCCACCGGCGCGCCCAGCTTCTTGCCTACCAGGTCCTGCGGCGTGCGGATACCTTCCCGGCGCAGTGTGAGGATGGAAAAGGGTGGGGAATTGAGCAGGATGGCGATGGCCACCAGCTCCTTGCCGGGATTGCGGGCGTTGAACTCGATCATGGAGTTGATGTCCGCGTACCCAAGGTCGTAGGCTCCACCCGCGATCTTGGTCACCGCGTCCGCCGAGCCGAAGCCGCGGTCGACGGTCAGGGTGATCCCCTCCCGGGCGTAGTAGCCCTTCTCCAGGGCCACCAGGAAGGGGGCCTGCGGCCCCTGCATAAGCCAGTCCAGGGTGAACTTCCAGGTCACCGGCCTGCGCTGCGCCGGCGACGGGGCAGGCAGCAGCATTGCCACCAGCAGGATGGTGCACAGCGCCAGCATCGGCAGATTCCATCGCCCTCTCATGGGACCCCCTCCCGTTCGGGTGTGCTCTCGGTGGACACTGGAGTACTTCCCTGGCTGCCTGAGGGATTCCTTGAGGAGGAGGGGCCGTGCTGCCGCGGCCTCCGCGTCCTGCGGGCGGGTTGACAGCGGGGGCCGGGCCAGCTAGAGTACGGCGGGAGGATAAATGAGTGAGCGCCCACTCATTTATCCCTTGGTTGGCTGGAGATGCCCCGCGTCACCCCTGAGGCCAAGGCCCGCCTGGAGGAGGCCCGCCGCGCCCAGATCCTGGCAGCGGCGGCCCGCGTCTTTGCCCGCCGTGGCTACCACCGGGCCACCGTGGCTGAGGTCGCCCGGGCGGCGCGGCTCTCCGAGGGCAGCATCTACAACTATTTCCGGGGCAAGGAAGACCTCCTGGTGCACATCCCCACCCGTCTCATCCAGCCCATCCTCCTGCCACTGCTGCAGCGGGGGCCGGAACTGGGTGATGCGGACGACCTGGAGCGGCTCCTGCTGGCTTTTGCCTCCGGGATCGTGCGGGAGGTGCCGGCGCGGGCCCGCTTCCTCAAGGTGTTCCTCTCGGCGCTCCCCTCCCTCAGCCCTGCGGCCAGGAAGAAGTACATGGAGGTGCTGCCGATCTACGCGGCAGGCGTCCTGGAGGAGGTGTTCCGCCAGGGAGTACGCCGCGGCCTGCTGCGCCGCGACCTCAATCCGGTCATTGCCTCCCGGATCTTTCCCGGGATGCTCCTGGTCTTCGTGTTGATGCAGGAGGTGTTGCTGGAGCGCCGCCTGGTCCCCTACCCCTACGATGACATCGTCAGGGAGGCGGTACGGATCTTCCTGTATGGCGCCGCAGCCGCAGCGCCGGAGAGCAATGGGCTGCACCCCCGCCCCGGAGGAACCGGGGGGCGGAGGGGAGCTGTGCGGAGAGGATCCCTGTAGAGCAGCCCTTTAGAGGAGCTGGCGAAGGGGAGCCCTGCGAAGATGAGCCCTGCACACATGACTCCTGAGAGCCCGCGCCACTCGCCGGAGTGGATTCTGCGTCTCCTTCTGGTGCTGCTCCTGGCGGGAGGGGCCTGGGCGGGCGTTGTCTCCCTGCGCAATACCCGCGGGGAGAGTGATGTTCTCACCGCCTCCGGGACCGTTGAGGCCTCCCAGGTCAGCGTGGCCAGCAAGGTCCCCGGACGGATCCTCCGGCTGCACGCCGCCGAGGGGGAGACGGTGCGCGCCGGGGTGCCGCTGGTGACCATCGAGGGTCGCGAGCTGCAGGCGCAGCTGGCCCAGGCGCGGGCCGCCGTGGCCGCCTCCCGCGCCCGGCTGGCACTGGCCCAGGCGGCGGTGACGCTGCAGGAGCGGCTGCTGGAGGCGGCGGTGGCCCAGGCGGAGGCCACCCTGGAGGCCGCACGGACGCGGCTGCAGCAGGCGCGGGAGGCGCGGGACCTGACGGCGGCGCAGGTGGCCGAGGCGGTGCGTCAGGCGGAGGCGGCGCTGGCGGCGGCGCGCGCCAGCAGCGAGGTGGCCCGGGTCAGCCATGAGAAGGCCGCGAGGGATCTGGCCCGCCTGCAGGCCCTCTACCGCGACGGCGCCGTCAGCGCGCAGCAGGTGGACGCGGCGCAGGCCGCCGTGGACACCGCCAGGGCCCAGGCAGTTGCGGCCCGGGAGGTCGTCCGCCAGGCGGAGGCGGCGCTGCAGCTGGCGCGGGCCAACCTGCGACAGGTAGAGATCCGCCAGCGTGATGTGGCCGCGGCGCAGGCGCAGGTGCGTCAGGCGGAGGCGGCCACGCGCTCCGCCCGTGCGGGGGAGGTGACGCTGAGCCAGCGCCGTGCCGATGTGGCCGCAGCGGCCGCCCAGGTGGCGCAGGCTGAGGCCGGTGTCCAGCTCCTCCTCAGCCAGCAGGAGAACCTCGTGCTGACCTCGCCCATCGACGGCGTGGTCGTGGCCAGGCACGCCAGGGAGGGGGAGGTAGTCGCCGCAGGGGCGCCCGTGCTCACCGTGGCGGACCTGGAGGAGGTCTGGGTGCGCCTGTTTGTCCCCCTGCCGCACCTGGGAAGGGTTGTTCTGGGGCAGCCGGTGGAGGTCAGGACTGATGCCTTGCCTCAGCGGACGTTCCACGGCAGCGTCACCGAGATCGCCCAGCAGGCGGAGTTCACCCCGAAGAACGTGCAGACTCAGGAGGAGCGGGTCAAGCTGGTCTTTGCGGTCAAGGTAACCATCCCCAATCCTGACCATCTGCTCAAACCGGGGATGCCGGCCGACGCCACCATCCGCCTCGCCCCCCGCCGGGAGCCCGCGCAGGGCCGGCGATGATCGTCGTCACCGAGCTGACCAGGCGCTTCGGCGAGACGGTGGCTGTGGACCGCGTCTCCCTGGAGGTCGGTCGCGGCGAGCTCTTCGGCCTCCTGGGGCCGGACGGCGCGGGAAAGACCACCCTGTTGCGCATGCTCTGCGGCATCCTGGCGCCCAGCGAGGGCACCGCGCGCGTCGGTGGCGCCGACGTCCGCGCGGCGCCGGATGAGGTGAAGGCGGTAGTGGGCTACGTGCCCCAGGCCTTCGCCCTGTGGCGCGACCTGACCGTGCTGGAGAACCTGCAGTTCATCGCCGAGACCTATGCCCTGGCCCGTCCGGTCATGGCCGAGCGCATGCAGCGCCTGCTGGCCTTCAGCCGTCTGTCGCCCTTCGCCCGTCGCCAGGCCGAGCACCTCTCCGGGGGGATGCGGCAGAAGCTGGCGCTGGCCGCGGCGCTGATCCACGAGCCGGAAGTCCTGTTGCTGGACGAGCCCACTACCGGCGTGGACCCGGTCTCGCGCCGCGAGTTCTGGCAGATCCTCTACGAGCTCAACCGGCAGGGGAAGACCGTGATCCTGGCCACCCCATACATGGACGAGGCGGAGCGCTGCACGCGGGTGGCGCTGATGCATCGCGGGCGCATCCTCAGCGTGGGGTCCCCGGGGGAGATGAAGGAGCGCCTTCCGGGAGTCCTGCTGGAGGTGGTGGCCGAGCCGAGGCGAGCGGCCCTGGCCGTGGCCCGCCGCATGCCCCAGGTGCGGCAGAGCACGCTCTTCGGGGAGAGCCTGCACCTGCTGGTGTCTGACGCGGGCGCAGCCGGGCCCATCCGGTTGCGGCTGGCCGCGGAGGGGATCACCGTGCAGGAGATCCGGCCTCTGGAGCCTTCCCTGGAAGACGTCTTCGTGGCGCTGCTTGCGCCGGGAGTCTGATGACGCAGGCCGTGGCGGGGGAGCCGGCCGTGGAGGCCCGGGGCCTGACCAAACGCTTCGGCGAGTTCGTCGCCGTGGACCACATCGACCTCACCATCGCCCGCGGCGAGGTCTTTGGCTTTCTCGGGCCCAACGGCGCCGGCAAAACCACCACTATTCGCATGCTATGCGGCCTGTTGCCGCCCACCGCGGGGACGGCGTACGTGCTGGGCGTCGACGTCCGCCGCGATCCCGAAGCGGTCAAGGCGCGCGTGGGCTACATGGGGCAGCGCGCCAGCATGTACGATGACCTCAGCGTGGGCGAGCTGCTGCACTTCTACGGCCGCATCTACGGCCTGCCGCCCCGGGAGCGGGCGCGGAAGGTCCGGGCCTGGCTGGAGGAGGCGGGACTGGCCGGCAGGGAGCGGCAGCTGGTGGGCACCCTCCCCAGCGGGTGGCGGCAGCGCGTGGCTCTGGGCTGCGCCGTCCTGCACCGCCCCGAGCTTCTGCTGCTGGACGAGCCCACGTCGGGGATCGACCCCCTGCAGCGGCGCGGGTTCTGGGAGCTGATCTACCGCTTCGCCGACGAGGGGACCACCGTGCTGGTGACCACCCACTACATGGATGAGGCGGAGCACTGCACCACCCTGGCCTTCATCCACGGAGGGCGCATCGTCGCCCAGGGCAGCCCCGCGTGGATCAAGCACACCGCCATCCGCGGGGGGCTGCTGGAGGTCCTGGCCGACCCCTGGGCGGAGGCGCTGGCTGTGCTGGGCGACCTGCCCGTGGTGCGGGACGCAGCGCTGCACGGGGTGGCCATCCGCGCCCTGGTGGACGACCCCCATGGGGCGGTGCCTCAGGTGGCCGATGCCCTGCGGACCCGAGGGGTGCTGGTGCGGCGCATCGCCCCCCGCGGCCCCTCTCTGGAGGAGGTCTTCATCTCCCTGGTGGAGCCCGCGGAGACGCCCGCCGCAGCGCAGTCCCCACCGGCCACCACCCCCAATAGAGGACCGAGTGGTGGGTAGGCGCCTGGCCGCCATTATCATCAAGGAGTTCGTGCAGCTGGCGCGCGACCGGCGCACCCTGGCCATGGCGTTGCTCATGCCGGTGATCCAGCTCCTGCTCTTCGGCTACGCCATCACCACGGAGGTGGAGCACCTGCCCACGGTGGTATTCGATCAGTCACAGAGCCAGGAGAGCCGGGCGCTGCTGCAGCGCTTCGTCAACTCCCGCTTCTTCCACATCACGGCGTATGCCGCCAACCTGCAGGAGGTGCAGGCCCGCATCGATGGCGGGTCTGCCCGCGTGGGAATCGTCATTCCTCCGGACCTGGCCCAGGCGCTGCAGGCCGGCCGCCCCGCCCGGGTGCAGGTGATCGTAGACGCGTCCGACCCGCTGGTGGCCCGGAGCGCCCTCTCCACGGCGGAGGCCATCGGGCAGGTGGCGTCGCTGGAGATCGCCACCCGCCTGCTGAGCAGGGCCGGTGTGCCCGTGCGCGGCACGCCGCTGGAGGTGCGCACCCGCGCCTGGTACAACCCCGACCTGCGCAGCGTGAACTTCATGGTGCCGGGCCTGCTGGCGGTGATCCTGAGCATGCTCACGCTAATGCTCACGGCCATCGCCATCGTCCGGGAGCGCGAGCTGGGGACGCTGGAGCAACTCGTGGCCACCCCCATCCGCCGCGCGGAGCTCATGCTGGGGAAGATCCTCCCGTACGTGGTGCTGGGCTACCTGGACATCACCCTGGCCCTCCTGATTGGAGCCTACTGGTTCCGCGTCCCCATCCGCGGCAGTCTCCTGCTGCTCTACGCGCTGGCGCTGGTCTTCTACCTGACCACGCTGGGACAGGGCATCCTGGTTTCCACTGTCTCCCGCACGCAGCGCCAGGCCATGCAGGCGGCCTTCTTCGTCTTCCTGCCCACGGTGTTGCTCTCAGGCTTCATGTTTCCCCGGGAAGGCATGCCGCCGGTCATCCAGTGGATCGGTTACGCCATCCCCCTGACCTACTTCCTGATCATCGTCCGCGGTATCATCCTGAAAGGGATCGGCCTGGCGGAGCTGGGCAGTCAGATCGTCCCCCTGGCCATTCTGGGCATGGTCTTCTTCACCGCAAGCGTCCTGCGCTTTCAGAAGCGGCTGGAATAGGCCCAAGAAGCTCCTTCCATCCTCTTGTCATTGTCATCACAGCACTGGTGGTTTCACCTCTCCGCGCGCAAGAGGCGACATTCCTTGTCGTGCCCGGCAAGTCGCTGGGGTCCTATGAGTTGACGTGGAGCATCGATCGCTTCAGGCAAGAACTTGGAGATCCCCTACAGGTGCTTGACTACAATACTGACCGCATTGGCGCAACCGGGGTCGGGTTCCCGAACGTACCTCTGCGAGGTCACTTATGGATTGGGTGGGAGATAGTCACGCGGCCTGACCTGAACAATCGTGTCATCTCGATCCATGTCCACATGGTGCGTGATCCAGCAAGAAACGCGCATAATCTCCGATACCGGACTGCGGAGGGGCTCGGTTTGGGTTCCACGCGGACAGAAATCGAGAATGTGTATGGCAAGGCAAACTGGGAGTTCCAAACACGGGACAGGATTTTCCGCTGGTATGCAAGCGGTATTAGCTTCATGGCCTCGATTATCTCCATGCCGACGCCGATTCCCCCAGCGATCTTGTACCGTTGGCAGGCGTGGCCAGGCGCCATCGGGCGCCGACCCGAGGGGAACTCGGGCGCCTACCTGAGGAGAAATTCGGGCTCCCGGCGGATTTCGGCCAGTGCCAGTGGGCGGGTAGCCTGGGCCAGGAGGGGCTACCCGTATGGATCCGCGCCGCGGATTTCTCTTCACCCGCGCCAGCGTACCTGGGAGCGGGCATCACGCGCTGCACCGGGAGATCCTGCGCCGTACCTTCCGGGAGCAGCGTCAGACGTTGCAGCAGGCGCGGGAGACCCTCCGCCGGGAGCGGGAGCAGCGGTCCCGGCTGCTGAGGGAACACCGCCAGGCCTTCCTCCGTGCCCGCGCGCAGGCCAAGCGCGAGGGACGCACCCTGCTGAAGATCCTCGACAACCTCCCCCGCCTAGTCTAACGTTTCCTTCTGGGTTGCACTCCGGCGCGGGGTGGCTCGCCGCCACGGGATGGAGGAGCGGTGATGGACGAGCCCCGAGGGGCCAATCGGTTCCTGGGAGGTCTGCTGTTGCTGGGGTTGGGAGTGCTCTTCCTCCTCAGCAACTTCGGTTACTTCTCCTGGGCAGCTCTGGGCCGCTGGTGGCCGCTGGTCCTCATCGCCATCGGCCTGATCATCCTGCTGCGGCGGTCTTCCACGGAGCCTGCCGCCGGGCCGCCGCTTTCTCCCGCTGAGCCCCCTTCCCCCGCACCAGCTGGACCGTGGGTGGTCCGGCCACGACGGAGCTTTCCCACCAACGCCGTCATCCTCATCGGGCTCGGCTTGGCCTTCCTCATCGACGAGGCCCTGGGCGGGCGGGCCCTCCCCGCGCTCATCCTCATCGTCCTCGGGGGAGCGTTGCTGCTGCGCGACTGGTACGGGCGCAGCCGCTGACCGGGGCGCAGGGCGCACCACCGGAGACCACCGGAGGGTCGCGATTTCCTCCTTGATCTGCTTGAGGCTGCAGACCTTGCACGTGTTGGGGTTCCTGGGGGTGCGCCGCACCCCCGCAGCACGCGCGGGGGATGGCACAGATCCCTGCCGCCAGGAGTCCTCTCCGGCGGCGTCAAAAGGAGCGCGCAGCACTCGGGGGGTGTCGTGGCCGACTCTTCGCTGACCGTGGTGGTGGCCGGGGCGAGCGGGCACCTGGGCTCTGCGCTCGTCGCCCTGCTGCAGCACCAGGGGCACCGCGTCCGCCGGCTCGTGCGCAGCCCCCGCCCCAGTACCCTTGAGGCGGTGCCCTGGAATCCGGAGGCCGGGACCATCGACGCGGCGGCGCTGGAAGGGGTCGACGCCGTGATCAATCTGGCCGGGGAGCGCATCGCCGCCGTGCGCTGGACACAGGCGAAGAAGGCGCGCATCGCCGGCAGCCGGGTGGGCGGGACGCGGCTGCTGGCGGAGACGCTGGCCGCGCTGGCGCGGCGTCCCCGCGTCTTCCTCTCCGCCTCGGCCGTGGGCTATTACGGGGACCGGGGAGCGGAGGTACTCACCGAGGAGAGCCCCCCGGGCGACACCTACCTGGCACGCCTCTGCCGCGAGTGGGAGGCCGCGGCGGAGCCAGCGCGGCGCGCCGGTATCCGCGTGGTGCACCTGCGGACCGCCAACGTCCTGGACGCGCGGCGGGGCTTCCTGGTACCCCTGCTGCCGCTGTTTCGCCTGGGCCTGGGCGGGCGTCTGGGCAGCGGCAGGCAGTACATGCCCTGGATCACCATCGACGACTGGGTGCAGGCGGTCGGTCACCTGCTGACTGCGGAGACCGTGGATGGGCCGGTGAACCTGGCCGCCCCTCAGCCGGTGACCAACGCGGAGTTCACCCGCACGCTGGCTCGAGTGCTCGGTCGTCCGGCGTTCTTTGTGGTGCCGGCCTTCGTCCTGCGCCTGGTCATGGGGGAGCTCGGCCGGGAAATCCTGGCCAGCCAGCGGGTCTACCCGGCGCGGCTGCTGGCCTCCGGTTTCACCTTCCGTTACCCCTCGCTGGAAGAGGCACTGCACCACCTGCTGCGGTGAGACGGCTCTCGCTACGGTGAGAGAGGCCCTTGCTGCGGTGGGCCGCTCTTACTGCGTTGAGGCCGCTCCACCCGCTTGTGGATGGTTGGGACGGCACGCGCGGGGATCCCCCTGTGGGTACGGGCGGAGACTGGGGGAGGTAGGGGTTGGGCAAAACTACCGCTGGTGGAACCGCAGCCCGACCGGCTTCCCTCCCGGATCCGCCAGGCCGCCATGCTCCTGGCGCTGGCAGCGGGGGTCGTCTACCTGGTCTGGCGGCTTTTCTTCACCCTGAACACGCAGGCCCTCTGGCTGGCCCTCCCCGTCTGGGCGGCCGAGCTCTACGGGGTCGCGGCCGCCGGCCTGCTCTTCTTCACGGCGTGGCGCCCCACGCGGCGGTCCGCCCCGCCGGCCCTCCCCGGACGCAGCGTTGACGTCCTGATAGTGGTCAGGGACGAGCCCCCCTGGATGGTGCGTCGTGCCGTGCTGGGAGCCCTCGCCCTGCGCTACCCGCACGCCACCTGGGTGCTCGATGCCGGCGGCAGGCCGGAGGTGGCGCAGATGGCCGGGGAGTTCGGCTGCCGCTACCTGGCGGCGGCAGGCGGCAGCAGGGCGGAGACGCTGAACCGGGCGCTGGCCGACAGCCACGCCGAGTTCGTCGCCGTCTTCGACGCCGACCAGGTCTCTGCTCCCGAGTTCCTCGACCGCACCTTGGGCTACTTCGCCGACCCCCGGGTGGCTTTCGTCCAGACCTCGCAGGACTTCTACAACGTTGACTCCTACCAGCACCGGTTCGATGTGGAGTCCCGGCGTACGTGGCACGACCAGGTCCTCTTCTTCCGCGTGATCCAGCCGGGGAAGGACCGCTGGAACGCCGCACTCTACACCGGCACCTGCGCGGTCTTGCGGCGCAGCGCTCTGGAGGATGCGGGCGGCTTCGCCCCGGAGGTGGTGGCGGAAGGTCTCCATACCTCCCTGCGCCTGCACGGACGCGGGTGGAGGTCGGTCTACCACAACGAGGTTCTGGCCTACGGCCTGGCCGCGGTGGCCGCCGGCCCCTACCACGCGCAGCGCCTGCGCTGGGACCGAGGGGCGATGCAGCTCCTGCGCTGCGCCAACCCCCTCACCGTCCGTGGCCTCTCCCTGCCCCAGCGCCTCAGCTACCTGGCCACGCTGACCGCCCCCCTGGAAGGCTGGCAGAAGCTCGTCTTCTATCTGACGCCGCCCGTCTACCTGTTCACGGGGATCCTACCGGTGCGTGCGCTGGAGGCGGCCCTCCTCGCCCGCCTCGGCCTGGTCTACGGCTTGCTGCTGCTGGCCTACAAGCTGGCCTGCCGCGGCCACGGCATGGCCCTGCTCAACGCGCACTACAGCATGGTGCGCTTCTACACCTCAATCAAGAGCACAGCCGCCCTGCTCCGGAGGGCCCGCGGCCAAGAAGAGTTCCGCCCTCCCGTGGCTTCAGACCGCCCGCCCTGGCCGGTGCTCCTGCCCGTGCTCTTTGTCTTCACCACCAACGACCTGGCCGTCTACGCGGGCACCACGCGCTTCGTCCTGGGCGTGGATCCGGACCCGCTGGGATATGCGGGCAACCTCCTGTGGGCCTCCTGGCACGTCTGGCTGACCATCTGGGCCGTGTGGTTCGCCCTGAAGAAGGTAGAGCGGCGAGCGCGGTACCGCCTTCCCGTGGCCGTGCCCGTGCGCTACGCGGGCGAGCAAGGAGACACCGGCATTGGTGTCCTGGTGGACATCCACGAGGAGGGAGCGGGCCTGCTGGTGCCGCAGGTCCCCTTCGAGGCCAAGCAAGTCTGGGTGCAGTTCCTCTGGTTCGACCAGCGCGTCGGCCTGGACGGTGAGGTGGTCTTCCAGCGGGAGACGCCTAACGGGCTGCACGTGGGACTGCGCCTGCGGGGGCTGCGCCCCGAGACGCGGGACTTCCTCACCTCGTTTGTCATCCTCTTTGCCCAGCGGAAGTTTGTGGCGGAGGTGAGCCGCCCCATGGACCGGCTGGGAGCCGCTGCCTGGCGGCGGGAACGGCGGCGCACCCCGCGACGGCGCTGGCATCTTCCTGTGCGCGTCGAGGTGGACGGAGACGAGGTCTGGGGGGTCACCCAGGACGTGAGCGAGCGCGGCGCCCTGGTCCTCTTCCCACAGCCGCTGGCCGTGGGCTCCACCTTCCGTCTCGCCGCCTGGACCAGCCGCGTGGCTCACACCGCCACGGTGGTGCACAGCGAGGTCATCGAACTGCCGCCGTACACCCTCTACCGCGCCGGTCTGCGCATCACGCCGGCGCCGCTGGGCGCGCCGGTGCGGCGGGCCAGCCCTCCACAGGTCCGGACCCGCGCCTAGCCTGCGCCCCCGAAGGCCTGCGGGTACTGGAGCGCGGCCTGCAGCGCCCGCCTGGTGAATACGGTGGCCAGGTGACGCCGGTAGTCGGCGGAGGCGAAGATATCAGCGTTGACCTCCACACCCTCCGCCGCCTTCGCCGCCGCCGCCGCCAGCGCCTCCGCTGTCGGAGCAATCCCCTGCAACGCCTCCTCCACCGCCACTGCCCGGTAGGGGACCGGCGCCACGCCGGTGACACCCACCCGCACCTGAGTGCAGCGGCCCCCGCGGTCTGTGGTCACCAGGGCGGCTACGCCCACCACGGCGAAGCCTGAGGCGGGGTGGGGAAACTTCAGGTAGGCGCTCCCCGAGCCCGGCGGTGGCAGCGGCAGGCGCACCTCCACCAGGATCTCCCCCGGGCGCAGCGCCGTGGCATACAGGCCAGTGAAGAACTCGCCCGCGGCGATCCTGCGCCGTCCCTCCATCCCCTCCGCCACCACCTCCGCCTCCAGGGCCAGCACAGCGGCCGGATAGTCAGCGGCAGGGTCGGCGTGGGCCAGGCTACCGCCGATCGTCCCCATGTTCCGCACCTGGAGGTCGCCGATGCACGCCGCAGTCTGCGGCAGCAGGGGGATATGCTGCCGCAGCAGGTCCGAGGACTCGATCATCCAGTGGGTGGTCATCGCCCCCACCACCACACGGCCATCTTCCAGGCGGATGCCGCGCAGGTCGTCGATCCGCCTCAGGTCGATGAGGTGCGCGGGGGTGGCCAGGCGCAGCTTCATCAGCGGCAGGAGGCTGTGGCCGCCCGCCAGCAGCCTGGCCTTGTCGCCGTGAGTGGCCAGCAGCTGCAGGGCTTCCCTCAGCGATGCGGGCGCGTGGTAGGCAAACGGCGCCGGAATCACACCCCACTGTTACGCGGGCAGCTGGCGTCTTCCCTGCCGGCGACAAGGGGCCCCGGGGCGGCGGCGAATGTAGGAGAGTTCCTGGAAGAGGCTGGTATGGACGACCGGACCATCGAGGTCCTGGACGACGTGATCAACGTGGCGGGGCACCGCATCGGCACCTACGGAGACCTTGAAGGAGAAGAGGGTCAGGGGGGATGAAGCGCAAGCCGACAGTCACCAGGATGGCCATCACGATCAGTCCCGCTATCCGTCAGCGGCCGGTTGCGGCCTGTGTGGTCGGGGGAGTTGGAGGCCCGGGTATCGAAGACGTGTGACAGGTATGATGAGGTCCACGCTGCTCGGTCTACCCTTTCATCCACTGGTCGCCGGGTGGTTCACTGACCGCTTCGGTGGACCCACCGCCCCACAACGGGCGGGGTGGCGGGAGATCGCCTCGGGCCGGCACACCCTCATCGCCGCGCCCACCGGCTCAGGGAAGACCCTGGCTGCCTTCCTCTGGGCGATCAACCGGCTGGTGGAACAGGGGCTGGCGGGGGCGCTACCCGACCGCACCCAGGTGGTCTACGTCTCTCCCCTCAAGGCGCTGGGCAACGACATCGAGAAAAACCTGCAGGAGCCGCTGCGCGGGATTCGCCAGCGGGCTACATCTGCGGGGCTGGCGCTCCCCGAGCTCCGTATCGCCGTGCGCAGCGGAGACACCCCGGCGCGCGAGCGCGAGCGGATGCGGCGCCGGCCGCCGCACGTCCTCATCACCACCCCGGAGTCGCTCTTCATCCTGCTCACCGCCGCCGGCAGTCGGGCGTTCCTGCGCACGGCGGAGACGGTGATCGTCGACGAGATCCACGCTGTGGCCGGCGACAAGCGCGGCGCCCACCTGGCCCTGTCGCTGGAGCGGCTGGACGCCCTGGCTGGCCACCCCCTGCAGCGGATCGGGCTGTCCGCCACCCAGAAGCCCATTGGGGAGATCGCCGCGCTGCTGGTGGGCGCCGCCAACCTGCGTCCTGACGGCACCGTGGACTGCGCCGTGGTGGACGTGGGCCACCGGAGGCCCCTGGATCTGGCCATCGAGGTGCCCGACCAGCCGCTTGGCCCCATCACCACCAACGAGCTCTGGCAGGAGGTCTACGACCGCATCGCGGCTCAGGTGCGGGCGCACCGCACCACCCTGGTCTTCGTGCACACGCGCCGCCAGGTGGAGCGGGTGGCCCACCAGCTCAGCGGTCGGCTGGGCCGGGAGAAGGTGGCGGCGCACCACGGGTCGCTTTCCCGCGAGACCCGCCTGGGGACGGAGCAGCGGTTGAAGGCCGCAGAGGTGCCGGTGGTGGTGGCCACCGCCTCCCTGGAGCTGGGCATCGACATCGGGCACGTGGACCTGGTCTGCCACGTGGGCGCGCCGCGTCTCCTGTCCACCTTGCTGCAGCGGGTGG
This sequence comes from Armatimonadota bacterium, assembly GCA_031459715.1. NCBI lineage: Bacteria > Bacillati > Candidatus Sysuimicrobiota > Candidatus Sysuimicrobiia > Candidatus Sysuimicrobiales > Candidatus Humicultoraceae > Candidatus Humicultor > Candidatus Humicultor tengchongensis. The sequence continues at coordinate 54,525 of JAVKIA010000013.1, forward strand.
GCCGGTCGGGCCACGGCCTGGAGGCCACGCCCAAAGGCATCCTTTATCCGCTCACCCGCGACGAGCTGGTGCAGTGCGCGGCGGCGGTGCGGGCCGTCCGCGCGGGGGAGCTGGACCGCGTCACCATCCCTCACAAGCCCCTTGATATCCTGGCCCAGCAGGTGGTGGCTATCGCCGCCAGCGGAGAGATGGCCGAAGAGGATCTCTGGGGACTTGTGCGTCGCGCCGCGCCCTACCGCGACCTCACCCGCGGTGAGTTCGAGGCGGTCCTGCAGATGCTCGCTGAGGGGATGGCCACCGGGCGGGGGCGGCGTTCCGCCTACCTGCACCGCGACCGGGTGCACGGCGTGGTGCGTGCTCGCCGCGGCGCTGGTATTGCCGCCATCACCTCGGGAGGGGCCATTCCCGACGTGGCCGACTACGACGTGGTGGAGGAGCCCAGTGGTGCGCTCCTGGGCAAAGTGAACGAGGAGTTCGCTCAGGAGGCCATGGGCGGCGACGTCTTCCTCCTGGGCAACCGGGCCTGGCGCATCAAGCGGGTGGAACGGGGGAGGGTGCGTGTGGAGGACGCGCACGGGGCGAAGCCCACCATTCCTTTCTGGATCGGCGAGGCGCCGGCCCGCTCCGCCGAGCTGTCGCGGGCGGTTGCCGAGCTGCGGGCGGAGGTGGAAACGCGGCTCTTGGACCCGCAGGCCGCCGTCGCCTGGCTGCAGGTGGAGACAGGGGTGTCCCGGGCCGGGGCGGAGCAGATCGTAGCCTACCTGGCGGAGACCGCGCAGGTGCTGGGCGCCGTGCCCACACAGCGCATCGTGATCGCCGAGCGCTTCTTCGACGAGGCCGGCGGGATGCAGCTGGTGCTGCACCTGCCCTTTGGCGGGCGGATCACCCGCGCCTGGGGGTTCGCCCTGCGCAAGCGTTTCTGCCTCACCTTCGACTTTGAGCTCCAGGCCGCGGCCACCGACGACGGAATCGTCCTGTCGCTGGGGGAGCAGCACGCGTTCCCTCTGGACAGCATCTGGAGCTTCGTGCACCCGGCCACCCTGGAGGATGACCTGGTCCAAGCCGTGCTCCCTTCGCCCCTGTTCGCCAACCGCTGGCGGTGGAACGCGTCGCGCGCCCTGGCCGTGCTGAGATTCGAGCGCGGCCGCCGGGTGCCCATGCCCCTGCAGCGGATGCGGGCCGACGACCTGCTGGCCGCCGTCTTTCCCGCACAGGTGGCCTGCCAGGACAACCATGCCGGCCCCATCGTCCCCCCGGACCACCCGCTGGTGCGCGAGACCATCCGCAACTGTCTGCAGGAAGCCATGGATGTGGACGGGCTGCGGGCAGTGCTCCAGGCCATCGAGCGCGGGGAGATCCGCACGCTCTCCGTGGAGACGGCGGCGCCGTCGCTGATGTCCCACGAGATCCTGCACGCCAACCCCTACGCATTCCTTGACGACGCCCCGCTGGAGGAGCGCCGGGCCCGGGCCGTCGCCCTGCGGCGGACCGCTCCGGACCTGGCCTCAGGGTGGGGGGCGCTGGATCCGGAGGCCATCGCCCTCGTCCGGGCGCAAGCCTGGCCGGACGTGCGCGATGCGGACGAGCTGCACGACCTCCTGCTCTCCCTGGGCCTGCTGCCGCTGCCGGATGCCGCGGCGTGGGAGGCGTGGAGCGATGCGCTGCGGACGGCGGGACGCGCAGCGCTGGCCTCCTGGGAGGGCCCCGACGGCCTGCGCCGGGGCCTGGTGGCGGCGGAGCGCCTGCCCCTGGTCCGGGCCCTGTTGGGGCCGGTTACCCTCGATCCGCCCGTCACCGATCCGCCGGGGGTGCGCGCCTTTACGGAGGAGGAGGCTGCGGAGGCGGTCGTACAGGGCTGGCTGGAGATCCTCGGCCCGGTCACGGCGCATGCGCTCGCCTCCCGCCTCGGACTGCCTGGGTCCGTCGTGCAGAGGGCCCTGGCCGGCCTGGAAGGGCGCGGAGTGGCCCTGCGCGGCCGCTTCACCCCCGAGGCTGCGCCCGATCAGGTGGAGTGGTGCGAGCGGCACCTCCTGGCGCGGATCCACCGGCTGACCCTGGGCCGGCTGCGGAGGGAGATCGAGCCGGTGACCACGGCCGACTTCGTCCGCTTCCTCCTGCGCTGGCAGCACCTGGCCCCGGGGACGCAACTGCACGGTCGCGAAGGGCTGGTGGCGGTCATCGGGCAGTTGCAGGGGCTGGAACTCCCCGCGCCCGCCTGGGAGCAGTGGGTGCTCCCCGGGCGGGTCGCCCGCTACGACCCGGCGGACCTGGAGGGCCTCTGCCTCAGCGGTGTCGTGGCCTGGGGCCGGCTCGCCCGCAGAGAGCCTCCCGACAACGGCGAGGGAGAGGATCACCGGCCGCGACGGGCCTGGCAGGCACCCTCCCGGCAGGCACCTCTGGCCCTGCTGTTGCGGGAGGACCTGCCCTATCTGCTCCCCGTGCGGCCGCGGTGGTCGGAAACAGAGGGCCTCTCCCAGGAGGCGCGCGATGTGGCGGCCTACCTGGAGCAGCGCGGCGCATCGTTCCTCACCGACATCGCCCGCGGCACTGGCTATGTTCCCGCTGCGGTGGAGGACGCGCTGTGGGAGCTGGTGGCGCGCGGCCTGGTCACCGGGGACGGAATCGCCGGGCTGCGGGTGCTGCTGCAGCCGGAGGTGAAGCGCCGCGGCCTGCGCCGCCGCCTGCGCGTCCTGCGCGGCGGCCGCATTCCTCCCCGGCTGATGCCGGTGGGACGCTGGTCGCTGTGGGGGGGGGAGGATGAAGTTCCCCCGTCCGCCGCGCGCACGGAGTTTGTGGCCCGGCAGCTCCTGCGCCGATATGGCGTGGTCTTCCGCGACCTGCTGGCGCGGGAGAGCGCCGTCCCGCCCTGGCGGGCGCTGCTGGAGGTCTACCGGCGCCTGGAGGCCCGCGGCGAGGTGCGCGCCGGGCGGTTCGTCGGCGCGTTCCTGGGGGAGCAATTCTCCCTGCCCGAAGCCGTGGACGCGCTGCGCACGATTCGCCGCCAGTCTCCCTCCGCTGAGCTGGTGCTGGTCAGCAGCGCCGATCCTCTGAACCTCGTCGGCATCCTTCTGCCCGGCGGACGGGTGTCAGCCTTTGCCAACCAGTTCATCGCCTACCGGGACGGCGTCCCGGTGGAGGTCGGATCGCTGGGAGCCCTCAGAAGCCGCCTGCAATCCCTGCAGGTAACCGAGGGCCGGTAACTGAGACGGAGGGGTGCAGCTATGCGCAGGAGACTCCTTCTGGTACTGGGCTTCACTCTCTTGTCATTCTTTCCGGAGGACGTCTCCCAGGCTCAAGAGGTACGAGGAGTTGAAGTGGTGAGGGCCCGGTTCGGTGCAGGTCCCGATGCCCTGGGAGTAATCACACCCAGGGAGGGCAATCCTGAGGGCCCCATGAGCTTTGATTTAGGCAGGAATGGCGAGATCTTCGTTCTGGATCAGGTAAACTCCCGGGTGCAGGTCTTCAGAGCAGGAGAAAGAAGAAGGACGATCCGCATCCCGGGCCAGACGTTTGTCGACGTTGCTATTGCGTCCGCCAACAGAATTGTTTTATTGGACAATTTGGTAAAGAAGGCGGTCTACGTTCTTACCTCCGAGGGCAGGGTCCTGAACATTGTTCCTCTGGAAGGAAGGAGCATTTCCTATGCTCCGGCCGTGGAGGGAGTCTATAGCCGCGAGGATGGGAAATGGGCCGGTGTGTGGGTGGAGGTGGAAGAGAGGTCAGTGAGGATCGCCGCCCCCCACGGTGCACCCATGGTCAATCGCATATCTGTTCCGGGGCGCTTCACCCTCGACGGACGGAGGCTCATGCGGGCCGGCAAGATCGGCGACACTACGGCAGTTGTTTACCTTTCCAAGGAGGACAGTCTTGCGCAGTGGAGTGAATACACCGTCTCTTTCCCGATGTTCATAGCCCATCTCCTCGGACTCTGGGACGACCGGAAGGGAAGGATATACCTGGGCGCATTTCTTGAGGAGGGCTCCGCAGCCTCGAATGTGGTTGTTATCCTTGGTCCGCAGGGCAGGGAACTGGGGCGAGTCAGGCTCTTCGTACAGCGAATGCCCCACGAGGTCTACCGCTCAGTGCGGGTCTCCCCGGAGGGGAAGATCTTCCAGATGGCCCTGGGTGCTCGGGGCGTCTTCGTGAAGGTCTTCGACCCGGGGTACTGAGATCTGCAACGCAGGGAACCCCGGTCGGCTGGCAGAACACTCACGGCGGTTTATGCGCCGTACCGCGTCCATCCTCCTGATCTTCCTGACGGCTCTGGTTCCGGCGGCGGTCGCCCAGCGTGGAGCGGCCGCCACCCCCGGGACGGCCGCTCCGCTGCGGCTCGTGCTGGACAACGGCCTCACCCTCATTGTCCAGGAGAACCACGCCACCGAGATCGTCACCCTGCAGGCCTGGGTGAAGGCGGGCTCGCGCGACGAGAGCGATGAGATCAATGGCGCCGCCCACTTTGTAGAACACATGCTGTTCAAGGGGACCCGCCGCCGCCGGGTGGGGCAGATCGACCGGGAGGTGGAGGCGCTGGGAGGAATCCTCAACGCCTCCACCTCGTTCGACTACACCCAGTACTACATCGTTGCTGCCAGCCGCTACTTCGACCGCGTCCTGGATATCCAGGCCGATGCGCTGATGCACTCCACCTTCGACCCTCAGGAGGTGGAGCGGGAGCGGTTGGTGGTCCTGGAGGAGCTCAGGCGGCGCGACGACTCTCCCTCCGCCCGCACCTTCGACGCCCTCTACGCCACCGCCTATACGGTGCACCCGTACCGCCGGCCCATCGCCGGGACGCTGGCGGTGATTCAGGAGATGACCCGTGACCAGCTCTTCGCCTTCTACACCACCCACTACGCCCCGGCCAGGACCACCGTGGTGGTGGTGGGCGACATTACCGCAGAGGACGTGGCGCGCCGGGTGCGGCAGGCCTACGGCTCCTGGCGCAGGCAGGCGGCCCCGCGGCCGCCCGCCCCGCCCGAGCCCGCCCTGCCCTCAGTGCGCCGGGCGACGGTGGAGGCCGACCTGCGCGCCGCCTACCTGCACATGGGCTGGCTGGGCCCCTCCGCCCGTGACCCGGACGTCTACGCCACCGACATTCTGCTGTACGTGCTCGGCCGCGGCCGCGGCTCGCGGCTGGTGCGCAGCGTTCAGCAGGAGCAGCGCCTGGTGCAGCAGATCAGCGCGGGCTTCCCCACCGCCCTCGATCCCACCCTTTTCACTGTCTTTGCCGTCACGGAGCCCGAGAACCTGGCCCGGGCGGAAGAGGCCATCCTGGCGGAGGTCCGCGCCGTCCGTGACCAGGGGGTTAGCCAGGAGGAGCTGCGCCGGGCGAAGACCCTGCTGGAGGGCGAGGACATCGTGGCCAACCACACCACCCGAGGCCTGGCCACCACGCTCGGCTTCTACGCCACCGTCGCCGACCTGGAGTTCGCCCTCGCCTACCGCGATCGCATCCGCCGGGTCAGCGCCGAGGACGTGCAGCACGCCGCCAGACGGTTCCTCGATCCACAGCGCTACGCTGTGGTGCTGCTGCAACCGCGGAGACAGCCGTGATGCCGCGGCATGGTGGCAGGGCTAGCCGCCCGGGCCTGAGCCGAAGGCTGGCGTCGCTTCTGACGCTGACAGCGCTGGCCATACCGGTACTGACGGCAGGGGGCGCGCCGGTTGCAGCGGCTCAGGCGCCGCCGCAGGGGGCGGCTCCCCTCTCCCGCCACGTCCTGCCCAGCGGACTGGTCGTTCTGATCCGGGAGAACCGTACCGCCGACCTGGTGGCGGTGGACGTGCTGGTACGGGCCGCGCCGCGGGTGGAAGAGGCCGACGAGGGCGGGGCCGCTTTCTTCGTGCGGGAGGTGCTGTTTCGGGGCACGGCCCGGCGCAGCGCCGCCGACATCGCCACCGGGCTGGAGGCGGTGGGCGGGTCGCTGAGCGCCCTGACCTCCTTCGACTACACCGAGCTGGCCGCGGTGGCCCCCACGGCGGCCACGGATGCCGCCCTTGACCTCCTGGCCGACCTGGTGACCGACGCGCGCTTCGACCCGGCGGACGTTGAAGCCCAGCGCCGGATCAGTCTGGCCCGCCTGCGGGCGCGGGCCGACCAGCCGGCTGCCCGAGCCTTCGACCTGGCCCTGGCTGCTCTTTACCCTCTGCACCCCTACGGCAAGGGGCTGCTGGGCAGCGCGGAGACGGTCTCCGCCCTCAGCCGCGATCGGCTGACGGCCTTCTACCGGACGTTCTACACCGCGCCCAACATGGTGGTCTCGCTCGCCGGCAACCTCCCGGCGGAGGTGGCCCTGCGCAAGGTCGAGCAGGCCTTCGCCCGACTGCGCCGCCAGCCTCCTCCCCACAGGGTCCGCCTGCTGCGGGTGGTGGAGGGCGCGCTCGCCCCCCGCCCCGCGCAGCGCCGGGAGGTGCGGGAGGTGCGGCAGACCGCACAGGCCTCCATCGTCGTCGCCTACCTGGGAGTGCCGGCCGGGCACCGCGACTGGGCCGCGCTGCGCGCATTGAGCGCCATCCTGGGCGAGGGGCTCTCTTCCCGCCTGTTCGTGGAGATCCGGGAGAAGCGGGGGCTGGCCTACGCGGTGGGTTCCTCCTTCTCCACCCTGGCCGGGCCTGCGCCCATCCTCCTCTCCGCAGGGACGGACCCGGCAAACGAGACCAGGGTGGTGGAGGCGCTGCTGGGCGAGGCCGCCCGGCTGGGGGAGGCGGCCGCTGCGCCGGGGGAGATGGACCGCGCCAGGCAGCGGATCATTGGGGTACATGCCATCGACCACGAGGACCTGCGCCGCCAGGCCTTCCTGCCCGGCTTCTACGAATTGCTGGGGGTGGGGTACGCCTTCGACGGGCGCATCCCCGACCTGGTCTCCCGGGTGAGGGCGGAGGACGTGCAGCGCGCAGCCCGCCTCTACCTGCAACACCCTGTGGTGGCTGTCGTGGCGCCGCCGGCACGGTAGGGCACCTCCAAAGGTGTAGGGCACCACAAAGGGTGGGAGGCTATTCCCGGGGCCCCGCCGCGCCGGCAGCGGAGGGCCACGGACGGGTTTGCAGGATTTCCTGCAAAAATCCCTAATGTCCCTATTGTGGCAGGAAATCCTGTGAACCCCGGTTTGCTGCAGCGGATTGACCAGCACTACCAGCACCTCTCCCCTGCCCACCGCCGTGTAGCGGAGTTCCTCCTCAGCTCCTACGACCAGGCTGCACTGCTGACCTCGGCGCAGCTGGGACAGCGCGCAGGCGTCAGTGAGTCCGCCGTCATCCGTTTTGCCCAGCAGTTGGGCTATCCCGGGTACCCGGAACTGCGCGATTCCCTGGCCGACCTGCTGCGGAGCCGCACGGCGCACGTGGCCCGGATGGAACAGGCCCTGGGGACCCTGCGCCGCGTTCAGGACCCGCTGCAGCGGGTCCTGGAGCAGGATCGGGTTGCCCTTGACGAGTTGTGCCGCACCTGCTCTCCTCGCCTGATCGAGTCCGTGGCCCGGCGGATCCGCCGCGCCCGCACCGTTTACGTGATGGGTCTGGGAATATCCCGGTCCCTGGCCTCCTTCCTGGAGTTCCGCCTCCGCCGCATGGGTATCGACGTCCGCCCGATCCTGTACGGTGGCTCGGAAGCCTGGGAGCGGCTTCCCTCCATCGGACGCGGCGACCTGCTGGTGGCCATTGGGTTCTTCCGGGGATACCGGGACATCGTGCTGGGGATGCGGTATGCCCGGGCCCGCGGCGCGCGGACCGTGGTCATCACCGATACGGCCGATTCTCCCCTGGTGCCCGAAGCCGATGTGATGCTCGTCGCCCGAAGAGGCGATCTGGCCGTGATCAACTCCCTGGTGGTGCCCATGGCACTGCTCAACCTGCTGACCATAGCGGTGGCGCTGCAGGATGTGGGCCGATCGATGGCATCACTGCAGGAGTGGGACCGGCTGCGGCAGCAGCTGGAGGGACCGCTGGAGCGGCCGCGCCTGGCACCCCGGCACGGCCGCACCACGAAGAGCGGGAAGGGTAGAAGCACACTGAAGATGCTGGGAGGGGGAGGGGAATGAACATCGTCAGAGTCTGGGCCATGGTGCTGGCACTGCTGGGCGGGTTGGGATCGACCACCTCGGCCGCCCCCCCGGGGGGCACGGTGGTGCTGTACACCTCGCTGCCGCAGGAAATCGCCACGAATTTCGCCAGGGCCTTCATGGCCAAGGTCCCGCAGGTGAAGCTGGAGGTCCTGCGCTCGGGCAGTACCGAGCTGGAGCGCCGCATCTTCGCGGAGATGGAGACCGGTGGCATCCGGGCGGATGTCCTGTGGCTTGCCGACGCGCCTGTGTTCATCACCCTGCGGGAGAAGGGCCAGCTGCTGCCCTACCGGTCGCCGGAGGCGCGGATGATCCCGGCGGCGTGGAAGGACCCCCAGGGATTCTTCACTGCAGGGCGGCTGATCAACATGATCATCGCCGCCAATACCACGCTGATTCCCGAGCGCGTCGCGCCCAAACGCTGGGCCGACTTCCCCCGGTACGGGAAGACCGCCGCCATGCCCAATCCGTTCTTCTCGGGTTCGGTGTTTGTGGTGGTAGCGACCTTTGTCAAGGAGTACGGATGGGACTGGTTCGAGCGGGCTCGCCGGGAAGGCGTTCAGGTCTTGCGTGGCAACTCCGAAGTGGCTCGGGCGCTGGCCGCCCGCGAGTTTGGCGTGGGCATGACCCTGGACTTCATCGCCTACGGGATGATCCGGGACGGGGCGCCGCTGGCCATCATCTGGCCCGAAGAGGGCGCGGTGAGCGTCCCCAGTCCTCTGGCCATCACCAGAAGCGCCAAGAACCCGGAGGGTGCCAAGCAGTTCATCGACTTCGTGCTCTCCAGGGACGGCCAGCGGGCGCTGGTGGAACTGGGGATTATCCCTGTGCGCGCCGACGTGGAGCCGCCAAGAGGATTGCCCAGGGCGGCGGAGATCAAGACGCTGCCGGTACCGTTTGAGTGGGCGGCGGCCAACGCGGCGGAGATCCGGAAGAAGTTTGAGGAAATCATGCTGAAGTAGCAGTTGCGGTCAGAGGGCGCAGAGGTGACCGTCCCCGGGCAGGTGGCCGCGCCGCTGGCTGCGCGGGTGCGGCTTTGGAGTGACCCCCGCGTGCCGGGTGTTGTGGCCGCGGCGGTGCTTCTGGCTGCCATCGTCGTCTACCCGCTGGCGCTGGTGCTCGTCCGCAGCCTGAAAGTCGATGGGGCCTGGAGCCTGGCTACGTACGCCCGCGCCGTGTCCCCCGACAACCTGCGGCCGCTGTGGAACACGATCTGGACAGCGGCGCTCACCAGCCTGCTGGCCATGGTTGCGGGCACCATCCTGGCCTTTCTCTTGGTCCGCACCGACCTTCCGGGCCGCCGGGGGATTCGCACGCTGCTTACCCTGCCCTACGCCATTCCGCCCTTCTTCGGGGCCATCGCCTGGGCTCAGTTGCTGGGCCCTCAGGGCTACCTGTTGCGCCCCCTGCTCAACCTGTTGGGGATCGCTCAGGCGCCCTGGACCATCTACACCCCCAGCGGCGTGGTCGCGGTGATGGCAATCCACTTCTTTCCTCTGGTGTTCCTTACCGTGGCCGCCGCGCTCGAGCGCATGGACGTGAGCCTGGAGGAGGCGGCACGGACGTCGGGCGCGGGCACCCTGCGGGTGATGCTACACATTACCATCCCCCTGGTTTTGCCAGCGATTCTGGCGGGTGGGGTACTGACCTTCATGGGCGCAGTGGCCAACTTTGGCATTCCCGCGCTGCTGGGGCTGCGCGCGCGGTTTTTCGTCTTGACGACCAGCATTTATGCCGCATTGAACCTGCCCGACTTCAGTCTGGCCACAGCCATGTCCATGCTGCTGGTGGTGATCTCTGTGGGCGCCCTGGGGCTGCAGCGGTGGATTCAACGGGGAGAAGGGCGGTTCGCGGTCATCGCCGGGAAGGCCATCCACCCGCAGCCCCTGCGTCTGGGGGCGTGGCGCTGGCCCGCGTTCGCGGTGGCTGCGACCTTCGGTATGGTCATTGCCGTCCTCCCCATTGCGGCGCTTCTGTTGACGTCGTTCCTCCGCTACTACGGCGCGCCGCTGGAATTGGCCAGCCTGACCACGCGCCACTACAGGTACATCCTGGGGTTGGAGCAGGTACGGCGCGCGGCGATCAACAGCGTATTCCTCGCCTCCGCCGCGGCCACCCTGTGCATGGGTCTGGGAACCGCCATCTCCTACGCGCACACCAGGGCGAGGATCTCCGGCAGTGGAGTACTGGACGCTATCGGTACCCTTCCGTATGCTATTCCCCATACCGTGATCGCCATTGCCGTCCTGCTGGCCTGGGCGCGGGCAGGCTTGTACGGCACGCTGACCATCATCCTGCTGGCGTACCTGCTGGCCTACCTGCCGTTCAGCCTGCGAACGACCAGCGCCACCTTGCAGCAGATTCATGGTTCGCTGGAGGAGGCCGGTCGGGTATCGGGCGCCGGTCCGCTGCGGACGTTTCGAGACATCGTATTGCCCTTGGCCAAACCCGGCATGCTGGCAGGTTGGATCCTGGTGTTCATGCCGGCCAGCCGCGAGCTGACCATGTCCATCCTCCTGTTCAGCCTGCGCACGGAGACCATCGGTGTCACCATCTTCAACATGCAGGACGCTGGCTATACGCAGATTGCGGCGGCCCTTTCGGTGGTCGTGCTGGTGGCGATCCTGGCGGGGAACCTGCTCGTCCGCAGGGTGAGCAGGGGGCAGCTTGGATTCTGATGGCAGCATAAGGTATCGCCGGGGAAGGGACGGCGACCGCGGGTCTGTGGGTGATCTCGATGGACAAGATCGTTGTCCGGGGGCTGTGGAAGGAGTTTGATGGGACAACGGCTGTAGCCGACGTCAGCTTCACTGTGGGCGAGCTTGAGTTCTTCACCCTGCTGGGGCCCAGCGGTTGTGGCAAGTCCACCACCCTGCGCTGCATCGCCGGACTGGAGGAGCCGACGCGCGGAGAGATCAGCATCGGCGGGCGGCTGGTCTCGGCGCCGGCCAGCGGGATCTTCTGGCCTCCGGAGCGGCGGTCGGTGGGCATGGTATTCCAGAATTACGCGGTGTGGCCCCATATGACGGTGTTCGACAACGTGGCCTACCCATTGCGTCTGCAGAAGCTGGATCGCCGGACGATCGAGGCCCGCGTGCGAGAGGTGCTGGACCTGGTGGCGCTGCGCGGTCTGGAGCGCAGGTTTCCGGCACAGCTCTCCGGTGGACAGCAGCAGCGCGTGGCCCTGGCCCGCGCCCTGGTGCGCCGGCCTGAGGTGATGCTCCTGGACGAGCCATTGTCCAACCTGGACGCCAAGCTTCGGGAGCAGATGCGCTTCGAATTGAAGGAGCTGCAGCGGCGCATGGGTGTACCCATCCTATACGTCACCCACGACCAGGCCGAGGCCATGGCGCTGTCAGATCGGGTTGCGGTGATGAGCCGCGGTCAGATTGTGCAGGTTGGGGCGCCGCTGGAGATTTACAGACACCCCAATGATCGATTCGTCGCTGATTTCATGGGCCTGATGAACTTCCTCCCGGGGAGGGTGCTGGCTCGCCAGGGCGAGCAGGTGGTGGTAGAAGTTCTGGGACAGCGGATCCCAATCGTCGACCGCTCCGCCCTGGTCGGGCCGGTGATGGTGGCGGTGCGGCCAGAGGACCTGGTCATGGGGCAGGAGGGCCATATGGCCGGCACGGTGGAGGTGCGGAACTTCATGGGGTCCTTCATCGACTACAAGGTGCGTGTGGCGGACCGGACACTGCGCGTGCAGACACCCAACGCCCAGGTGTATGGGGAAGGCGAGCGGGTGGCGCTGCGGGTGGAGCGGGCGCTCCTCTTTGCCGCAGAGGCGCCGGCGTGAGGCCCGCCCTTTCTACCACCTCGCTGCGCTCCTTTGCCATCCGGGACGTCGTTGAGGCGGCACACCGTATGGACTATGCGGGCGTGGAGATCTGGGCAGAGCACCTCTGGGCCCGCGGCGAGGACCCTGCGACGCTGGCCCGGCAGGCCGCGACGTATGGATTGACGGTCAGCGTGCACGGCCCTAGCCGTGACCTCAACGTCACCTCCACAAACCCCGGGATCCGGGAGGAGTCGCAGCGCCAGTACTACCGTGCGCTGGATGATGCTGCTCGCCTGGGGGCGTCGGTCATCGTCTTTCACCCGGGGGCACTGTCGTCGTCTCGAGACCGGCCGGAGGACTACTGGCCGCGGTTGACCGCGTTCTTTGCCGCGTTGGGCCAGGTCGCAGGGAAGCGGGGCATCACCCTCACCGTAGAGAACATGGAAGAGCGTCCCGGCGAGTTCGTCACCCATCCCGGAGACGTCGTCCGGCTGGTGGATGCCGCCGGCACCTCGGCGCTGGGGCTTGCCCTGGACATCGCACACCTGCTCTTCAACCGGAAGCCGGTGGACCTGACCGGCCTGGAGCGGTACATCAGGCACGTGCACCTGAGCGGTTCCACCGACACGCTGGCCCACGTGCCACTGGCCGACGGGCTGTACGACCTGCGCCCGCCTTTGCGCCAGCTCGCCCGGTTCTATACCGGGATTATCGCCATCGAGGGGTACGTGGCTGAACGAGAGATGCGGAGCGTTGAGGAGAACCGGCGAGTCTTCGACCGACTTATTCGCTTTGTGGCAGCCACGTCGTTCCCCGATCCATGATCAGAGACGCAATGATGGTGACATCACGCGCCGGCTCCGTACGTCCCACACACCGCGGCTGGTCAGGCGAACCCAGGGCAGGGAATCGAAGGTGAGGAACATCAGGCTGTAGATGGGGTCTGTGAAGCGGTAGCCGCGGACGCGCAGCAGGGCGGAGAGCCGGCGGTTGGCCTCCACCACTGCGGCCCAGGGCCGGCAGGAGAATATCCCGCCCAGCTCCAGCGGAAAGGCGAAGACCTCCCGTCCCTCCTCCACCACCACAATGCCCCCGCCCAGGTCGGCCAGGCGACCGGCCGCAGCGGCCATATCCGCCGGCTCCTGCCCTACGACCAGCAGGTCCAGCGCCGTGTTCACCGTGGTGGCCAGCCCGCCCAGCCTAGCAGCGAACCCTTCCAGGCGGCAGCGGGTCACCCACCGGCCCTTGCGGTCGACCAGCGCAGTCTGGAGCCAACCATCCGCCGAGGCCATCTCCGTCGGTTCGGTGATCACGTCGTTGACCAGGCGGCAGGCCGGAAGGGATGCGTCCGGCGCAAAGACGTCGCGGGAGACCCGGGGCAGCCGCAGAGGGCCCAGCGTGTCTGCCCA
>JAVKIA010000014.1:0-58049 GCA_031459715.1 Armatimonadota bacterium
TCGGCCATGTACCTCACCAGATCGGCGACGCGGCAGGCGTACCCCCATTCGTTATCGTACCAGGTGAAGGTCTTGACGAAGTTGTCGCCCAGCACGGTGGTGAGCGGCCCGTCCACGATCCCGGAGTAGGGGCTCCCTTTGAAGTCCATGGAGACCAGCTCCTCATCGGTGTAGCCCAGGATTCCCCGCATCTCTTCCGCGGCGTAGCGCTGGAAAGCGGCGTTGACGTCCGCCGCACTGACACCTTTCTCCAGCTCGCACACCAGGTCCACGATGGAGACCGTGGGGGTGGGGACGCGCATGGCGATGCCGTGCATCTTCCCCTGCAGCTCGGGCAGCACCAGGAAGATGGCCTTGGCCGCCCCGGTGGTCGCGGGGATGATGTTGAGCGCGGCGGCGCGGGCCTCGCGCAGGTTCTCCCCCACTACGTCCAGGATGCGCTGCGTGTTGGTGTAGGAGTGCACGGTGGTCATGAAACCGCGGCGGATGCCGAACTCCCGGGAGAGGACCTTCGCCGTCACGGCCAGAGCGTTGGTGGTGCAGGAGCCGTTGCTGATGATGGTGTGTCTGCGGGGGTCGTAGAGCTCGTGGTTCACCCCCATGTTCACAGTGATGTCCTCGCCCTTGGCCGGGGCGGTGATCACCACCTTCCGCGCCCCACCCTGCAGGTGACCGCGGGCCTTCTCTGCCTGGGTGAAGCGACCGGTGGACTCAATCACCAGCTCCACCCCTACCTGCCCCCAGGGGATGGCCGCCGGGTCGCGCTCCTGGAAGACCCGCATCGCCTGGCCGTCCACCACCAGCTCTCCGTCGCGGACTTCCACCGTACCCGAATAACGGCCGTAGTTGGAGTCGTAGCGGAAGAGGTGGGCATTGGTGGTCAGGTCGGCGATATCGTTGATGGCCACCACCTGCACCTTCCCCTCCCCGCGTTCGTGAATCGCCCGCAGGGACTGTCGCCCGATTCGACCGAACCCGTTGATCCCTACCCGCACCATAGGGCACCTCCCACCTCGCTCCTCGCCGCGCTGGCTGACCCACTGTCCGGTCAGCCACACCTCCCGGACACGCCCTCAGGGCGGGACGTCGCGGGCGCGCTTCACCCGCCGCAGGTAGGCCTCCAGCAGGTCGCGGCGGATGAAGCCCGCGTTGTCGAAGATGCGGATGCTGAAGGCGATCACCGCGCCCAGGTAGAGGTCCAGCCCCAGCAGGTCCCCCAGCCCGGCCAACAGCGCGGCGAACCCGGCGTTGACGATGAAGCCGGAGAGAAAGATGGCCAGGTCGAACCGCGCCTCCAGCTGCGCCCTCACCCCGCCCAGAATGGTGTCGATGGCCGCCAGGATGGCGATGGCCGTGTACTTGACATAGCCCAGCGGGATCTGCACCGGGCTGAGCAGCCCGAGCAGCACCCCCAGGAGCAGGCCGATCAGCGGCAGCCACACGTCGATACCTCTACGGGCCGTCATCGCCCGCCGGGCGGGCGATGACGAACTGTGTCGTCCCCCGGTAGGCCGGGACGGTCACCCGCTCCAGTCGCTGCAGACGCAGGGGGAAGCCAAACGCCCGCAGGACCTCCACCGGGCCCCCGGGCCGCTCCAGTTGCGCCAGCAGGCGGGCGGGGTCACCGATGGCCACCACCGTGTAGGGGGGAGCGATCCGCTTGGTGTTGCACAGGATCGTGGTGCCCACGCAGTTGATCCCCGTGCGGCCGATGAGCCGTTCCCCGTTCACCGCCACAGCCTCCGCCCCCGCCGCCCACAGGTCATTGATCACCCCGTGGATGTCCGTGTAGTGCAGGATGGTCTTGTTGGGATCGTCGCCCGGCTGGATGGGCCGCGGGCTGTCCCGCATTTCCACCACCACTCCGGGGCCCTCCAGAGGGGTCAGGCCGGCCAGGGCCCGCAGCTCGCTCACCCGCCGGTTCATCCGGGCGGCGGCGATCTGCCGTTCGGCGGCCTCCCGCTCCAGCGCTGCCACCTGTCGGCGCAGCTCCTCCACCGCCGCCTCCAGTGCGGCACGACGGCTCTCCTGCTTACGCAGCTGGATGGCTACCTCGTGCAGCCGGGTAGAGGGAATCTTCAGCTGCTGGCGGATCTCCAGCTCGTTGCGGATCTGAGTGCCGGCGAAGAACCCACCGGCCACCAGGGCCATGGTCAGACCCGCCTGCCACCAGGAGAGGCGGGGACGCGCCAGGGGACAGGTCCCCACGGTTGCTATGGGCCGCCAGCGGGGGCGGGAATGCCCGGGAGCGCGCCCTGGCGCTCCCTGGCCTCCAGCTTCTTCTTGATCCGCTTCAGCCGGAAGACGTCCTCGCGGGCGCGCTGCTCCAGCACCGCAGCGATGTAGCGGATCTCGCCGCGGATGCGCGGGATGACCACCTGCTCCAGGGCGTTGACCCGACGGGTGGTCTTCTTGATCTCCTCGCCCAGTTTCTTCAGCCTGATCTCCGTGGCCGCCACCTGGAGGATGGCTGCCAGCAGTTCCTCGAACTGGGCGGCGCTCTCGATGGTGCGGGCGCTGGTGGCGGTGGGGTTGATCCCGCGTGCCAGCAACGGTCGACGCACGTCGCGCACGCTGACCCCAGGAATCTTGGTCCCCCAGACGTTGCGCACCTCGATGTCCACCAGCACCTCCCGGCGTTCGGTCATGGCTGCAGCCTCCAGGGCTTCCCGCCCCTCCACGGCCTTGGCCAAAGCCAGCATGACGTACGCCTCCCGCGCCGCCGCCGTGAGCCGATCGCGCGCGCCCAGGGCCTCGCGCACGATCTTGAAAAAGTCGGCCACCAGCGCATCCCGCTTGCGCTTCAGCAGATCAACCCCCTGCACGGCCACGCGCAGCGTGTTCCGCCGCTGCAGGAGGTTCATCCGGGTGGGGCTGATGGCCTCAGGCATAGCTGATCTGTAGGGGCGCTAGCGCAGTTTCTTCTCCTCCCAGAGCTCCTCCACCAGGGCGCCGTAGTACTTATCCACGTGATCTTCCTTGATTCGCTTCAACTCCCCTTTGGGGAACATGGAGAGCAGCTTCCAGCCCAGCATCAGGGTCTCCTCGATGGAGCGTTCCGTCTGCCCCTGGTTGAGGAACTCCCGCTCGAAACGGTCGGCGAACTGCAGGTAGAGCCGGTCGCGGGGGGTGAGGGCCTCCTCGCCGATGATGGCCACCAGGCGGCGCAGGTCCACGCCGTTGGCGTAGGAGGCGAAGAGCTGGTCCTTGACGTTGGCATGGTCGGCGCGGGTGCGCCCCTCCCCGATACCGTCGTTCATCAGCCGGGAGAGGCTGGGCAGCGGGTTGATGGGCGGGTAGATGCCCTTGCGGTGCAGCTCCAGGGAGAGAACGATCTGCCCCTCGGTGATGTAGCCGGTGAGGTCGGCGATGGGGTGGGTGATGTCGTAGTCGGGCATGGTGAGGATGGGGATCTGATGGACCCCTTCCGCCCCAGGATGCGCCCGGCGCGTTCGTAGATGGTGGCCAGGTCGGTGTACATGTAGCCGGGGTAGCCCCGCCGGCCGGGGATCTCCTCGCGGGCGGCCCCGATTTCGCGGAGGCTTTCGCAGTAGTTGGTCATATCAGTGAGGATTACCAGCACCTGCATCTCCAGGTCGAAGGCCAGGTACTCCGCGGCGGTGAGGGCCAGACGGGGCGTCATCAGCCGCTCGATAGCCGGGTCGTCGGCTAGGTTGAGGAAGACCACGCTGCGGGCCAGGGCCCCGGTGGACTCGAACTGCTCGATGAAGTAGGCCGCCTCTCGCTGGGTGATCCCCATGGCGGCGAAGACCACGGCGAAAGCCTCTGCCTCGCCCAGGACCTTGGCCTGCCGGGCGATCTGCGCCGCCACCTCGTTGTGGGGCAGACCGGCGCCGGAGAAAAGGGGCAGCTTCTGACCGCGGACCAGGGTGTTCAACCCGTCGATGCTGGAGATGCCGGTCTGGATGAACTCCTGCGGCCGCTCCCGGGCCACCGGGTTGATAGGCGCGCCGATGATGGGCAGGCGCTTCTCCGGGATGATGGGGGGCAGCCCGTCGATGGGCTCGCCGCGACCGTTGAAGCGCCGCCCGATGATCTCCCGGCTCACCCCGAACCGGGCCACATCCTCGCGCAGGCTCACCGCCGTGCCCGCCACGTCCAGGCCCGTGGTCTCCTCGAAGACCTGGATGACCGCGTGACGCATGGAGATCTCGATCACCTGGCCGGCGCGCACTGAGCCGTCGGGCAGGTGGATGTTGACGATGGCGCCGTAGGAGAGGTCTCGCGCCCCCTCCACGAAGAGCAGAGGCCCCGAGATGTAGGAGATGGAGCGATAGCGCTTGGTGGCCAGTTCCACGGAAGTCCCTCCCCGCCCTCAGGAGCCCGCCGCCGCCGCCGGCTGAGCCCCGAATGCCTGCGGGAGCTGCTGCAGAAAGTCGGCGATGTGTCTCTCGAACTGCTCCTTGGGCACGTCCTTCAGCCGGGCGATCTGCTCCACCGCCGGCAGGTTGAGGATGTCGTCCATGAGCATGCCGCGCTTCAACGCCGCCGCCCCCTGGTCGTAGAAGGTCATGATGGCCTTGAGGATGCCGTACGACTTGGGGAAGGGGGAGAAGGCGTCGTCGCTGAAGGCGGACTGCTGGAGGAAGTCCTCGCGCAGCATCTTCCCTGCCTCAATGACCAGCCGCTGGTCGTCCTGCAGGGCGTCGGGGCCGACCAGCTGCACGATCTCCTGCAGCTCGGCCTCCTGCTGCAGCAGCGCCAGGGCGCGGTCGCGCAGCTCCTCGTAGTCCTCCGGCAGGTGCTCCCGGTACCAGCGGGAGAAAAGCGGGGTGTACAGGCTGTAGGAGCGCAGCCAGTGGATCGCCGGGAAGTGTCGCCTGTGCGCCAGGCTGGCGTCCAGCGACCAGAAGGTCCCGGTGATGCGCAGCGTGGCCTGGGTCACCGGTTCGGAGAGGTCGCCCCCCGGCGGGGAGACCGCACCGATGACGGTGATGGAGCCGCGCCGCTCCGGCCGGCCCTGGCAGATCCCGCGTCCCGCCCGCTCGTAGAAGGCGGCCAGGCGGCTGGAGAGGTACGGGGGGTAGCCTTCCTCCGCGGGCATCTCCTCCAGGCGGGAGGAGATCTCGCGCATGGCCTCCGCCCAGCGGCTGGTGGAGTCGGCCATGAGCGCCACTTTGTACCCCTGGTCCCGCCAGTACTCGGCCATGGTGATGCCCGTGTAGACCGACGCTTCGCGCGCCGCCACCGGCATGTTGGAGGTGTTGGCGATGATGATGGTGCGCTCCATGAGCTTGCGGCCGGTGCGCGGGTCCTCCAGTTGGGGGAACTCGTCCAGCACGTGCGTCATCTCGTTGCCGCGCTCGCCGCAGCCCACGTAAATGATCACGTCAGCGTCCGCCCACTTGGCCAGCGTCTGCTGCATCACCGTCTTGCCGCTGCCAAAGGGCCCGGGGATGGCCGCGGTGCCCCCCTGGGCCACGGGGAAGAGGACGTCGATGATCCGCTGGCCGGTGACCAGCGGCTCCCGCGGCTCCAGGCGGCGGCTGAGGGGCCGGGGAAAGCGGACCGGCCAGGTGTGCATCAGGCGCAGTTCCCGCCCGTCCTCCAGCCGCCCAACCACGTCGGCGACGCGGTACTCGCCGGCGCGGATCTGGCTGACCCGGCCGGGCGCCGCGTCAGGCGGAAGGAGGATGCGGTGCACCAGGCCGAACTCCGGGACCTCCCCGATGACATCCCCGGGCCCCACCTCCTCCCCGGGCTGCACCGTGGGATGGAACGTCCAGCGCTTCTCCCGATCCAGGGCCGCGGCCACCGCGCCGCGCTCGATGAAGTCGCCCTTCTGCGCCCGGATGTCCTTCAGCGGCCGCTGGATGCCGTCGAAGATGCCAAAGAGCAACCCCGGCCCCAGCTCCACGGCCAGCGGCAGCCCCGTGGACTCCACCGGTTCCCCCAGGTAGAGACCGGAGGTGTCCTCGTAGACCTGGACGAAAGCGGTGTCGCCCTCCAGGCGGATGATCTCACCGATCAACCGCTCCCTCCCCACACGCACGATGTCGTACATGCGGGCACCGGTCATCCCCCGGGCAATTACCGCCGGGCCGGCGATCCGGATGATCTCACCAACGATGGCCACGTGCCTCCTCCTCCTACCGCAGCTTCACGTAGAACCCGATGTGCTCCTTGACCAGGCGAGCGATGTAGTCGTCGCCGCTTTCCACCTGCGCGCCGGGCGCGGGGAAGGGCACCAGGATGGGCAGGTCCCGCCCCCGCAGCATCCGTGCCAGCTCCTCTTCCGTCCCCTGCAGCAGCGCCTCGTTCACCGCGGCCAGCCCGTAGCCCAGAGCCACCAGTTGCTTCAGGTGCTGCAGCGCCTCCGCAGGCGAGGCGGCCTCGTGCACCTCCACCCCGGCCAGGCGGAAGCCTGTGGCCGTCTCCGGGTCGGTGATCACGGCCATCCTATACAAGGAGCATCTCCCGCCGCACCAGATCGCGCGGAATCCCCAGCATCCGGCTGCGTGCGATCAGGCGCAGATTCACCACCTCATTGTACTTCAGGGTCAGGTACCCCACCACGATGTCTATCCCCAGCGGGTCGGCCATGTACAGGCGGGCCGTGCTCCGGGCCAGCAGCCGGTCCAGCTGCTGCTCGAACGCGGTGAGGTCCTCCCCCGGCTCCCCCAGGGGGAACCCCCGCGCCCCCAGCGCCCGCCAGGCCTGCTGGGCGGTTTCCGACGCGCTGAGGAGGAGGAAGAGATCCTCGGTGACTATGGCCCCCCCGTCGATGAAGAAGCGGCGGCGGGCGTCCGCGTCCAGCAGTTCCTCCGCGCGGCCCAGCTTCACCGCCGTTTTCACGTTAAGGATGTCGATCTCCGCCTGCACCAGGCCGCGCACCACGGTCTCGTTGTGCCCGCCGCCACGGGCCACGCGCAGGACGTGGGCGGCGTAGTACCGGCCCAGGTGCATCTCCAGCCGCAGCAGGTCGTGGCCCTGCAGGTAGTCCCGCAGCCCCTCTGCCAGCGGCAGGGCCAGGGGGTGCTCCAGGGCCTCCAGTACGCCGGCCACGGCGGGGAGGTCTGGCTGGCGGGCCAGCTCGCGCAGCGACACCTCGGTGAGCAGCCCGGCGGGGAGCACCGACTCCATGATCTCCTCCTCCGCTCGCCCGGTGTGCTTGCCCCGCAGCACCGCCCGCAGGTTCGCCAGGTCCCAGCGCAGCAACAGCGCCTCGATCAGCGCCCTGGGCTTGCCGTCGCCGAAGCTGCGGATCTTCTGCGTGGTCGCAGAGAAGTTGCGCGCCAGAGCCTCGTCCACGGCGGCCAGGCCGCGGGTGCGGGTGAGGGCCTCCTGCAGCTCCCGGCCGTAGGGGGTCGCGTTCAACGCCACCAGGAAGGCGTCGAAGCTGGGCGCGCCCAACAGCTCCTCAATCTGCCCGGCATCCAGCAGCCGACTGCGCATGGCCCGCACGCGGGCGTTGATGTAGGCAAAATCCGGCACTAGCGCCCCCCGCTCCGCCCGGCCCTCGATTCCAGTGTTCCCGCACCGCCACCCGTGCCCGGGCCGCGGGCGGTTACCCCCACAGCGTCCGGGCGATCTCCGCCGCCAGCGCCAGGCGTGCCCGTTCCAGCCGGGAGGCCAGCGTGTTTACCACGACGTAGCGCTCGTCCGCAGAAAGCAGGCGCACCCCCCCGTGCAGGCCGTCCGCCGCCCGCACCTCGGCGTCCACCCCCTGTCGCCGGATCACGGCGCGCACCATCTCCAGATCGTCGGGGTGGGCGTCGATAAGCACCCGGCCGTTGAGCCCGCGGACACCCTCAGCGACGAGCTGTTCCAGTATCCGGCTGTAGCGAGCCCGGTCCCGAATCACCTGGTCCAGGGCCTCCTCGGCGCGGCGGAAGATGTCGGCGATGATCCGGTCCTTCTCCTGTAGCAGCAGCGCCTGCGCCTGAAGGCGGGCCGCGCTCTGCGCGCGGAGGCGACGGCTCTGCAGCGCTGCCTCCTGCTGGCGGCGCTGCGTCTCCACCACCTGGCGCGCCTGCGCCAGGGCGGCGGTACGGAGCTCTTCCGCCTGCGCGCGCGCCTCGGCCAGGATGCGGTCCCGTTCTGCGGCCGCCTCCTGTTCCAGCAGGGCCAGCAGTTCCGAGCTCATCGCGCAGCCAGGGGCACGTCCGGGAACTCTCGCCTGGTAAGGCCCGGGGCCGCGGGCCCCACCCCTGGGGATGCGACCAGCTCCTGCACGACCCTAGCGGATCTTCCCGATGAGCAGGAAGGCCGCCAGGAACCCCAGGATGATCATGGTTTCCGGCAGGGCCAGGAAAACGATCATCAGGCCGCCGATCTCCGGCCGCTCCGCCATGGCTCCCGCCGCAGCCGAGCCGATGCGCGCCTGGGCCAGCGCGGTGCCCAGCGCGCCGAACCCCACCGCCACCGCGGCGGCCAGCGCCAGCAGCCCCGAGCCCACGCCCAGGCCGGGCACGGGCGCAGGCTCCTCTGCGGCGGCCAGCGCCGTTCCACCAAAGACGGCCAGCGCTACGGCGGTGAGCATGAGCATACGTACCAACCTAGACAATCTCCCCACCTCCTGCCTTGCGAAATGGCCGGTAGTGACGACCGGTTTCCTCGTGGTACTTGAGTTTCGTCAGCAGCTCTACCCAGTGCAGACGGGCCGGCTGGATGATGTGCCCGATGATGGTGAAGACGAAGAACAGGACCTGGAAGACGCCGGCCACCAGCGTTCCCAGGACAGCGCCAATGATGCCTCCCAGACCGAACTGGCGGACCATCTCCGGGCCCAGGGAGTTGGCTGCCACGGCCAGGATGGCTGCGGCCAGGCCGAAGGCCATCAAGCGGGCATGGGAGAGGATGTGCCCGAAGGCGGTGAAGGACTCCAGGAACCACAGCAGGCTGGGCCGCCCTGCGGCTATGAACGCCCCGATGGCTGCCAGGGCGAAGTAGACGCTCCAGCGGGCGAGGCCAGAAGGGAGCATCCCGGCAGTCGTCCCCAGAAAGAGGAGGATGGCGGCCAGGGTGCACATGGTCACCAGGCTCTCGAATACACCGCGGCGGTGGCGGTGGCGCAGGGCCAGTACCAGGTGGCCGAACAACCCCAGGTAGATCATGGCCACCCCCACCAGGAGGATCATGCGGAAGTAGAGGTCCTGCTCCTCCACCCGGTTGAAGATGGGGCGCACGTGGAAGAGCAGCTCCGGAAGGTTGCCCAGGGCCTCGGCGTAGACCACCCCAAAGGCGACCACCCAGAAGGCCATGACACGGACGAGCCAGGAGAGCGAGGCCAGTGTCGGCGGCGCGATCTCCATGTTGAACATGGAGAGCCGCAGGGGGCGGCCGGCGCGGGCGCGGCTGCGCAGCCACCAGCCCAGGAGAAAGAAGAGGAGTCCGTAGCCCACGTCACCGATGACCAGCCCCACGAAGAAGGGGAAGGTGAAGGAGATGAGCGGCGTGGGGTCCCAGGTGCCGTACCGCGGCGGCGGGAACAGACCCAGCAGGAGCTGGAAGGGCCTGATCGCTGCCGGATTGTCCAGCAGCACCGGCACCCGCTCCGCCTCATGGGGATCGGCCGGGGTGTCGTAGACCACAACCTCGCTGCCGAAACGGCGCTGCAGGGCGCGGCGGACAGCGCCCACCGTACGCGTGGGCGCCCACCCGTGCACGACGAAGGTGTAGCGCGACTGCGCCAGCTGGGGCATGACCTGCAGCCGGGTGAGGCGATCCTGCAGCACGGCGCGCAGCGCCACCATCCGGGCGCGCTGCGCCCGGGCGATCTCCTGCAGGGCATCGCCGAGGGCGGCGATCTCGCCGGGGAGGGCCATCCGCCGCTCCTCCATCCGCCGGATGGCCTCCGCCGCCGGCAGGTCGGCATAGGCGCTGGGCAGGCGCAGCTCGCTCACGCCGGCGCGGGCCAGGAACCCGTGCACCGCCTCCGCGTCACGACGGTGAAAGGCGACGACGACGCCGAGCTTCCCCTCCTCCACCACCCGGCTGACCAGCTCCAGGCGACCCCCGGTCACCTCGCTGAGGCGGCGGCGCAGGTCCAGGACCACACCCGCGTCGCGCGTTCGCAGGATGAAACCCACGGTCTCCAGGGAGTGGCTGCCCGCCAGCAGCCCCAGCAGCGGGGAGAGCACACGCACCGCGCTCTCGTAGGAACGGATGAGCTCCAGTTCGTCTTCCCGCTCCCGGCGCTGGCGCACCAGCGGCTGCACCTGTTCCTCCAGGGCGACCAGCTCGGCCTCCAGCTCGTCCAGGGACCTGGCGGCGAGCTCCTCGGTGCCGGGTGCAGGCTCCACGGGGACAGGGGGAAGCAGGGTAAGGAGGCCATCTGCCCGGGCGCGCAGCCGTTCCAAGGCCTCCACCTGGGCCTGCTCCGCCGACTCCGGCCGCACGCTGGAGAACTCCGCCGGGGCCTCCTCGGCCTCGATGCGGTCCACGTGGAGGCTGCCCACGCTCTGGACGGTCTCCAGCACCGAGGCCAGGTGCCGCTTCGGCCCGATCACCAGCACCCGGGACATGGCCACGATCACGTGCCCGATCCCCCCAGCACACGCTCCACCACCAGGCGGACGGCGGCGTCCATCCGCTCCATGGCATGGCGGCGCAGCGTCTCCGCCTCGCTACGGGCGCGACCGACCATCTCCTCGCTGATCCGGCGGGCCTCCTCCTCGGCCCGCGCCTCGTACTCGCGGACCAGGGCGGCGGCCTCCTCCCGCGCCCGCTGCAGCACCGCCTCGGCCTCCCGCCGCGCCTCCTCAACCAGCCGGGTGGCCTCCTCCCTGGCGCGGGCCACCATCGCCTCCAGCTCGCGCTCCTTCTGCGCGATCAGGCGCAGGACATCCTCTCCGTCCCGCTCTCCTCGCCCTCGCTCAGCCATCGACACTCAAACTCCGCCTACCTCATGCCTCCCCGGGGGAAGCCTGCACTCCATCACCTGGAAGAAAGGGGGCTCTGACATCCAAAACGCCCTGGGAGACCTGCTCTCCCCGGGCGAAATCCCGCCCCATGATAACAAACCGCCGCCCCCGCCGCAAAGGCGAACGGCAAGCACGACGAAACTCCCGGCGCGGGGGGCGACCGCAGCGCAGACGGCACCCGGTCCTGCAGCGGGTTTCTCGCTTACGGCAGCAGGAGGCTGGCGGTGCGGGCGAAGACGACCAGCGGCTGCGGGTAGAGGCCGAGCAGCAGGGTGGCCGCGCCGGTGATCCAGAGGGCGGCGCGCAGGGCGCTCGGGCCGCGGATCGGCGTGGGGTCGACCGGGGGGAGCAGGTACATGGCGCGGATCACCCCCACGTAGTAGTAGAGGGAGATCACGCTGTTGACCACGCCCGCGGCCACCAGCCACAGCAGCGCGGGGCTACGCTCGATGGCGGCGGCAAAGATGTAGAACTTGGCGAAGAACCCCGCCGTGGGCGGGATCCCGGTGAGGGAGAGCATGAACAGGGCCATGAGAAAGGCCAGCCCTGGCGCCCGCTGCGAGAGCCCGGCGTAGTCCGGAATCTCGTCCGACCCCAGGTGAGCTCCGATGAGGGCGGCCACGAAGAAGGCGCCCAGGGTGAAGAACATATAGGCAAACAGGTAGACCAGCAGGCCGGTGTTGCCAAAGGGCCCGCCAAAGGCGGCCACGCCGATGAGGATGAACCCGGCGTGGGAGATGCTGGAGTAGGCCAGCATCCGCTTGATGTTGCGCTGCGGCAGCGCCAGCAGGTTCCCCAGGAACATAGAGACCGCCGAGAGCACGGCCACCAGCGTTACCACGTCCAGCCCCGAGGGGGCAATGGCCACCGCCACCACCCGCAGGAGGACGGCGAACCCCGCTCCCTTGGAGCCCACCGAGAGGAAGGCGGCCACCGGCGTGGGCGCTCCCTCGTAGACGTCCGGCGTCCACTGGTGGAAGGGGACCATGGAGATCTTGAAGCCGAACCCTGCCAGCATCAGGGCCAGGGACACCATGAGGGCCGGGCGGGGGACCCGGGGCACCTTCTGGGCGATGACGTAGAGGCTGGTGGAGCCGGTCAGCCCGTAGAGGAGGGAGAACCCGTAGAACATCACCGCAGAGGCTGCGGCGCCAAAGAGGAAGTACTTCATCCCTGCCTCGTTGCTCCTGGGGTTGCCTTTGAGGTAGCCCGCCAGCACATAAGAGGTCAGGCTGACCAGCTCAATGGACAGCGCCAGCAGGATGAGGTCGGCGCTGGCGGCCATGAGCACCAGGCCCAGGCCGGTGAAGACCAAAAGCGCGTAGAACTCCCCCTCGAAGCGGGAGAAATCCTCCGGTCGCCGGGCCGCCTCGCGGAAGTAGTCCATGGCGGCGAGGATCACCAGCGCCGTGGCCAGCAGCGCCAGGACCTTGAAGAAGAGGGCAAAGCCGTCTACGGCGTAGGTGTCAAAGAAGATCCTCCGGGCACCACCCGGGAGAGAGGCCGCCACCCCCGCAGTGGGCAGCAGCGCCAGCAGGAGCCCCCCCACGCCCACCCAGCCCACGGCGCGCTTGGCCCCCTGCCCCACCAGCAGGTCCACGCCCAACAGGAGGAGCCCCAGGGCGGCCAGCCACAGCTCCGGGACCAGGCTCCAGAGGTCGCCCAGGGGAGGCATCAGCGCAGCGCGGCCACCACCGCGGTCATGGCCGTGTCGATGATCTCCAGCAGCGGCCGCGGGTATAGGCCGAAGATAACCATGGCCGCCACCAGCGGCACCAGAGCCACCAGCTCCCGGGTGTCCACGTCCAGCAACCCCTTCCAGCGCGGGTTCGGAGGACCGAGGAAGATGCGCTGGATGGTCCAGAGGAACATGGCCGCGGTGATGATAATCCCCACTAGCCCCGTGGCCGCCAGCGCGGGGAAGACGCCGAAGGCGCCCAGGAAGATGAGGAACTCGGCGACAAAGCCCATCAGCCCGGGCAGCCCCAGGGAGGCCAGCATGGCTATGGTGGTGATGCCGGTGTAGACGGGCAGGATGGCCCCCAGCCCGCCGAACTCGTTCACCCCGCGGGTGTGGGCGCGGTAGTCGTAGATCACGCCCACAATCATGAACAGCGACCCGGTGATCACCCCGTGGGCCACCATCTCGAAGACCGCCCCGTTTAAGGCCGTGGTGGCCGGCTGCGCCTTGGCCGGCTGGCCGTAGGCGGCGGCCGCCGCCGCCACCCCCAGCATGACGTAGCCCATGTGGTTGACGCTGGAATAGGCCACCAGCTTCTTCAGGTCCATCTGGGCCATGGATACCAGTGCCCCGTAGATGATCCCCAGCAGGGCCAGGACGGCGATGAGGTAGGCGTACTGCTGGAAGACCTGGGGGAAGAGGGGGAGGCTGAAGCGGACGAACCCGTAGGTCCCCAGCTTCAGCAGGATGCCCGCCAGGATCACCGAGCCGGCGGTGGGCGCCTCCACGTGGGCGTCGGGCAGCCAGGTGTGGAACGGCCACATGGGCACCTTGATAGCAAAGGAGAGGAAGAAGCCCCAGAAGGCGATGGTGGCCAGGCGCAGGTCTTTGGCCAGGGGCTGCTGCTGGATCAGGCTGAGCACGTCGAAGGTGCGCGGCTGAGCGTTGAAGTAAAGTAATAGGATTCCCACCAGCATGGCCAGCGAGCCCACCAGCGTGAAGAGGAAGAACTTGATGGCCGCGTACTCCCTGCGCGGGCCGCCCCAGATCCCGATGAGGAAGTACATGGGGACCAGGGTCACTTCCCAGAAGATGTAGAAGAGGAAGAAGTCCAGGGCCACGAAGACACCCAGCATCGCCGTCTGCAGCAACAGAAGCAGAAACATGTACTCCTTGAGCCGCAGCTCCACCCGCCAGGAGTAGACGATGGAGACGGCGGAAAGCACCTGGGTCAGCAGCACCAGCGGCAGGCTCAGCCCGTCCAGACCCACGGCGTAGCTGATGCCCACCGAAGGGATCCAGGGAGCCGATTCTACCATCTGCATCCCCCCGCGCAGGTTGAAGCGGCCCAGCAGGACGATGGCCACGTACAGGGAGAGCAGCGACGCCCCCAGGGCGATCCCCCGGATGGCCCGGGGGTTGCGGAAGAAGAGCAGCAGAATCCCCCCGGCCAGGGGGAGGAAGACCATCAGGCTAAGCATGGGTCCGCCTCATCGCACCAGCCCTCCCAGGATGAGAAGGATGACACCGATGGCGATAACCAGCAGGTAGTTCTCGGCGCGCCCCGTCTGCACGGCCCGCAGGGCGCCGCCCAGCGCCTTGGCCACCCAACCGATGAGGTTGACCACCCCGTCCACCACATAGAGGTCGAAGACGCGGTACAGCCGGGTGAGGGCCACCAGGGCCACGCCGATGAGGTTCACCAATCCGTCCACCACGTAGACGTCGAATATCCTTAGCACGCGGGAGGTCCACACCGTGCCGCGCACGACGGTCCACTGGTACACCTCGTCGAAGTAGTACTTCCGCTCCGCCCAGGTGCTGAAGGGTTGAAACGCCCGCCGCACCGCCGCCGGCGAGGTCCAGCGCCAGCGGTAGAGGGCGGCGGCGGCGCCGATCCCGGCCAGGGCCACGGCGGTGGAGACCAGGGCGATCCGCAGGTCGAAGGTCCCCGCCGTCTGTTCCCCGGCGCGGAGGAAGCGGCCGAAGGGGTTCCCCAGGAAGGGCGCGCCCAGGAAGCCGAGCAGCGCGGCGCCGCAGGCCAGGAACCACAGCGGAGCGGTCATCACCCGCGGGCTCTCGTGGGGATGGACAGTTCCGTGGTGGCCTCCGGCCCCGTGGGCCGCCCAGCGCGGTTCGCCCAGGAAGGTGTAGAAGAGCATGCGCATCACGTAGAACGCGGTGACAAACGAGGTGACCGTTCCCAGGTAGAACAGCGGTGGGCTGTGGTGCCAGGCCTCCGTGAGGATCTCGTCCTTGGACCAGAACCCGGCGAAGGGGAAGATCCCGGCCAGAGCCAGGCCGCCCACAAGCATGGTCCAGTAGGTGGACGGCATCACCCGGGCCAGGCCGCCCATCTGCTTCATGTCATTGGTCCCCATGGCGTGGATGACGCTGCCCGCTGCCAGGAAGAGGAGGGCCTTGAAGAAGGCGTGGGTCATCAGGTGGAAGATCCCGGCGGCGTAGCCCAGCACCCCCAGGCCCAGCATCATGTAGCCCAGCTGGCTGATGGTGGAATAGGCCATCACCCGCTTGATGTCGTCCTGCACCACGGCGATGGTGGCGGCCATGAAGGCGCTGATCCCGCCCACCCAGGCCACCACGGTCAGCGCGGTGTGCTCCGGGGTCTGGGCGAAGAGGAGGAAGAGGCGCGCCACCATGTAGACCCCGGCGGCCACCATGGTGGCGGCGTGGATCAGGGCGGAGACAGGGGTGGGCCCCTCCATGGCGTCCGGCAGCCAGACGTGCAGCGGCACCTGTGCCGACTTGCCCACAGCCCCGCCGAAAAGCAGCAGGGCGGCCGCCAGCAGGATGCCCCGGCTCAGGCGGCCGTCCTGCACGGCGGCAAAGGTCTGGTCGAAGCGCAACGTCCCCAGGGTGAAGAAGAGCAGGAGGATCCCGGCGAAGAA
The DNA here is from genome assembly GCA_031459715.1 of Armatimonadota bacterium. NCBI lineage: Bacteria > Bacillati > Candidatus Sysuimicrobiota > Candidatus Sysuimicrobiia > Candidatus Sysuimicrobiales > Candidatus Humicultoraceae > Candidatus Humicultor > Candidatus Humicultor tengchongensis. The sequence goes on from JAVKIA010000014.1 coordinate 15,477, forward strand.
GAAGACGTCGCCGACGCGGGTGGTGATGAAGGCCTTCATGGAGGCGCGGGCGGCAGTGGGACGCTCGAACCAGAAGCCGATCAGCAGGTAGGAGCACAGCCCCACCAGCTCCCAGCCCACGTACAGGAACAGGAAGTTGTCGGCCAGGACCAGCAGCAGCATGGAGGCGGCGAAGAGGGAGAGGTAGGCGAAGAAGCGGGGGTAGCGCGGGTCGCCGTGCATGTAGCCCACGGAGTAGATGAAGATGGCCGACCCCACCACGGTGACCACCAACAGCATCACCGCCCCCAGCGCGTCCACCTGAATCCCCAGGGCCAGATGCCGCCCTCCCAGCACCAGCCAGTCCAGGGTGGACCTGGGGAGGGCCCCGCCCAGGACGCGGGAGAAGACGGCCAGCGCCACAACTGCCGAGGTCAGCATGGCGCCGATGGCCACATAGGCGCCCTGCCCCGGCAGCCGCCGGCCGAAGAAGACAATCACCCAGAAGGCCAGGAAGGGCAGCAGGGGGATCAGCCAGGCGAGGAAGGTCACCATTTCAGCAGGTTGATCTCGTCCACGTGCACCGTCTCCAGGTTGCGGTAGACGGCCATGACCAGGGCCAGGCCCACCGCCGCCTCGGTGGCGGCCAGGGTGATGATCACCAGGGCGAAGACGTGCCCGGCCAGCGCCCCCGGGGCCACGTAGCGGTTGAAGGCCACCAGGTTGAGGTTGGCTGCGTTAAGCATCAGCTCGATCCCCATGAGGATGGCCACCGCGTTGCGGCGGGTGAGGATGCCGTAGAGCCCCAGCCCGAACAGCAGGGCACTGACGGCCAGGTAGTGGTTCAGCCCCACCGTCATCGCCCTGGCCCCCTACTGCTCCCGGCGGGCGATGACCAGCGCGCCCACCAGCGAAACCAGCAGCACCACGCTGCTGATCTCGAAGGCCAGGACGAAGGTGGTGAGGAAGGCGCTGCCCACGGCCGACACGTTGGAGCGGGGCAGGGTGCCGGCTGCCAGAGGCCAGGCGGTGCGCAGCAGCAGCGCCAGAAGCGCTGCGGTCAGCGCGGCGGCGGCCAGCGCCCCCACCACCCGCTGCTCGTTGGCCTGGCGCACGGCCGTCCCCGTGCCCCCCTGCGTCAGCATGATCACAAAGAGAATGAGCACGGCGATGGCCCCGGCGTAGATGAGGATCTGGATTCCGGCCACAAACTCAGCCTGCAGCAGTACGAACAGTCCGGTCACCCCCAGGAGGCTGGGGATCAGCGACATGGCAGCGCGCACCAGGTTGGGGCTGGTCACCACGACCACCGCCGGCAGCAGCGTGACCAGGGCCAGGATGGTGAAGGCGGCCAGCTCACCCACGGCTGGCGGCTCCTCCACCCGCCCCTAGACCAGCAGCCATCCCGTCACCAGCACCAGCACGAACCCCAGGGGGACGAGCCCCTTCCAGGAGAGGTGGAGCAGCTGGTCCAGCCGCAGACGCGGGTAGGTCCAGCGCACCCACATGAGGACGAAAACCAGGGCGAACAGCTTGATGAAAAACCACACCACTCCCGGCAGCAGCGGACCGTGCCAGCCGCCCAGGAACAGGACGGTGGTCAGGGCGGCCATGGCGAAGGCCTCGGCGTACTCCCCCAGCTGGAAGAGGGCGAAGCGCATCCCTGTGTACTCCGAGAAGTAGCCGGCGACCAGCTCCGACTCTGCCTCCGGGAGGTCGAAGGGCACCCGGTTCACCTCAGCCGTGGCCGCGGTGAAGAACAGCAGGAAGGCCAGCACCCCGGGAATGAGCAGCCAGCGGTTGCCCGGCAGGCCGAAGATGAACCAGTTGCCGATCCCCAGCCACCCGCCGCGCTGGGCCTCCACGATGCCCACTGTGGATAGCGTCCCCGCCATCATCACCGGCACCAGCACTGCCAGGGCCAGGGGGATCTCGTAGGAGATCATCTGGGAGGCGGAGCGGAAGCCGCCCAGAAGCGCGTACTTGTTGTTGGAGGACCACCCCCCCAGGAGGATGGCGATGACGATGAGCGAGGCCATGGCGATGAAAAACAGCAGGCCGATGTTGATGTCCCGCACCACGATGACCCGGCCAAAGAGCGGGCCGAAGGGAATGATGATCCAGGCCAGCAACCCGGCCACCGCCGCCAGCAGGGGAGCCACGTTGAAGGTGAGGGCGTCGGCGCTGGCGGGGACGATGTTCTCCTTCTGCAGGAGCTTCACCGTGTCGGCCACGGTCTGCAGGATGCCCTGCGGGCCCACATGCTTGGGGCCCAAACGCGACTGGATCCAGCCGCTGATCTTGCGCTCCAGGTAGACTCCCAGCATGGCTCCTACCAGGGCCAGGAAGGTGAAGACGGCGACCGCGGCCAGGATCGCCTTGAGGATCTCCCCAAACCAGCTCATGCGGCTAGACCCATTCCAGGGCGCCCTTGCGCCAGGCGTAGAGCAACCCCATGCCCAGGATGACGATGAAGAGCGCCGCCTCCGTCAGGACGAACCCACCCAGCCGCTGGGTGATAAAGTGGCGGAAGACCACCGCCCAGGGGAAGAGGTAGATCACCTCCACCTCGAAGAGGACGAAGACCAGGGCGAAGAGGTAGTAGCGGATGTTGAACTGCGCCCAGGCCTGGCCGAAGGGGACCACGCCGGACTCATAGGTGAGGTGCTTCTGCGGATACTCCGCGCGCGGGGCCAGCGCCCAGACCAGGGCCAGAGGCAGCCCCGCCAGGACCACTCCCACCACCGCGAACACCGCGACGTACAGCCAGTCCAGCAGCATGCCCGCCTCCGGCCCGGTTGCCGCGCCCATCATACGGGCGGGCATTTGGGCGTGTCAACAAACTGCACTGGATCCGTAGCTGAACCTGGGCACAAACCCGCCCTTACCCCTCAGAATGTGTGGGGATGTCCGCCGGCGCGAAGCGCGCGGTGAAGTGACGCAAGAGCGGCGGTTCGTAGATGAAGCGCAATCCGTGGATCTCCTGGCGGCGCCGCCAGGTCTGCCCCGCCGTCTCCGCCACCAGGCGCATGTGCGACTGCGTGTACACCCGCCGGGGCACCGCCAGGCGAACCAGCTCCAGCCGGGGGAAGCGCTCCTGGCCCGTGGCCGGATCGCGGCCGGCCATGACCGCGCCGATCTCCACGCCGCGCACCCCGCCATCCTCGTAGAGCGCGCAGGCCAGCGCCTGCGCTGGATACTGCGCCCGGGGAATGTGGGGGACGCAGCGCAGCGCGTCGATGAAGACCGCATGCCCGCCCACGGGCTGGAGGATGGGCACTCCCGCCTCCGCCATCCAGTGGCCCAGCGTCTCCACCTGGCCCACGCGCCAGGCCAGGTACTCCTCGTCCACCATCTCCCGAAGCCCCACAGCCATGGCCTCCATGTCCCGGCCGGCCAGCCCACCGTAGGTGGGGAACCCCTCGAAGAGCACCGCCAGGGCGGCCGCCCGCTGGTAGAGCTCGGCGTCGCGCACCGCCAGGAACCCCCCGATGTTCACCAGGGCGTCCTTCTTGCCGCTGAAGGTGCAGCCGTCGGCCAGATCGCACATCTCCCGGACGATGGCAGAGACGGAACGGTGGGCGTACCCGGTCTCCCGCTGCTGGATGAAGTAGGCGTTCTCCGCGATGCGCGCCGCGTCCAGGAAGAGCGGCACCTGGTAGCGGTCGGCCAGCATCCGGGTGGCGCGCAGGTTGGCCAGGGAGACCGGCTGCCCGCCGGCCCCGTTGCAGGTCACCGTCACCAGAATCAGCGCCACCGCCTCCCGCCCCACGTCGGCCATGAGGGCCTCCGCCCGGGACACGTCCAGGTCGCCCTTGAAGGGCGCCAGCAGCGTGGGATCATAGGCTTCTTCCAGCGGCAGGTCGTCAGCGATCCCGCCCCGGTGCTCGATGTGCCCGCGGGTGGTGTCGAAGTGCATGTTGCCGATCACGTGCTGCCCGGGGCGCACCAGCACGGCGAAGAGGAGATGCTCCGCCCCACGCCCCTGGTGCGCCGGCAGGGTATAGGGAAAGCCCAGGACATCCGCCACCGCATCCCGCAGGTGGTAGAAGGACCGGCTTCCGGCGTAGGACTCGTCCCCGGTCATCAGCGCACCCCACTGTCGGTCGCTCATGGCGCCGGTGCCGCTGTCGGTGAGCAGGTCGATGGTGACGTCCTCTGCCCGCAGGAGGAAGAGGTTGTAGCCGACCTCGGCCAGCAGGCGCTGCCGTTCTTCCCGCGTGGTGCGGCGGAGAGGTTCGACCACCTTGATGCGGTAGGGCTCGGCGGGGGGGACGGGCACGGCTACACCCGCGCCCGCGGCGCAGCGGGCACCAGGCGCATCACTGCCGCCGCCAGGCGCGCTGGATCGTGGCGCAGCAGCTCCTCCTCGCTCATCAGTGCCTCCCCCGCCACCTCGATCCCCAGGCCGCGCAGCCGGACCAGGTCGGCCTGTACCGGCAAGGCCCCCTCCTCGACGTAGCGGCGCAGCAGGTGGGCGTTGCGCGGCGCCTGGGTGTTCACCAGCACATGCGTGACCAGACCGGGCCCGGCGACGGCAAGCAACGCGCGCACATGGTCGCTGGCTGTGTACCCGTCGGTCTCGCCGGGCTGGGTCATCACGTTGCATACGTAGAGGCGAGGGGCCGCGGCGCGGCGCACCGCCTCCGCCACCCCGCGCACCAGGAGATTGGGGATGACACTGGTGTAGAGGCTACCCGGGCCGATGACGATCAGGTCGGCCTCGGCGATGGCCGCCAGCACCTCGGGGAGCGCGGGCACCTCCACAGGCTGGAGGAAGACGCGGCGGATGCGCCGCCGGGCCAGGGGGATCTGCGACTCCCCGACCACGATGCTCCCGTCCTCGTACTCCGCGCAGAGGACCACGTCCTGCAGCGTGGCCGGGAGGACGCGGCCCCGGATGTTCAGCACCTTGCTGGTCTCTTTGATGGCCTCCTCCAGGTCGCCGGTCACCCCGGCCAGGCTGGCGATGAAGAGGTTGCCGAAGGCGTGCCCGTCGAAGGCCCCACCGGGGAAACGGTACTGGAAGAGCCGGGTCATCAGCGGCTCCGCCTCCGCCAGGGCCACCAGGCAGTCGCGCAGGTCACCCGGCGGCAGCACCCCCAGGTCGCGGCGCAGCCGGCCGGAGCTGCCTCCGTCGTCGAAGACGGTGACGATGGCGGTGATGTTGGTGGAGTGACGCTTCAGGCCGCGCAGCAGCGTGGACAGCCCGGTGCCCCCGCCCAGGGCCACGATCTTCGGCCCGCGGACCAGCGGCCGCTGCTGCCGCAGCACCTCCACCAGGGTGGGATGGCCCGTGGGGAAGAGGACCCGGTCGACGGACCGCAGGGTGCCGCGCAGCCCCACCAGGACCAGCAGCCCGCCGCCTGCCAGCAGGAGGAGGCCCGCGGCCAGGGAGGCGGAGGTGCCTGAGAGGGGAAGCAGGCGATCCACCAGGTGCAGCAGCAACCACCGCAGGAGGGCCAGCGGGCCCAGCTCAGCGATCAGGGCCATACCCACCCCCGCCAGGAGCACACCCGCAGCCAGCAGCATGGCCCAACGCTTGAGCCCCAGCCCGGGCCGCAGCCAGCGGGCCCACCGCCTGAGCTGTTCCCGCACCGCCTACTCCTTGCGCACGTCGCGGTGGTGCACGCGCACCTTGTATCCGCGGCGGCGCAGGTGAGCGCCGAGCTCATCGGCCAGCACCACGGAGCGGTGCTTGCCGCCCGTGCAGCCCAGAGCGATGGAAAGGTGGCTCTTCCCCTCCTGCACGAACCGGGGCAGCAGGTAGTCCACCATCTCGAAGAGGTGCTGCAGAAACGTGCGGGTCTCGGGCTGCCCCAGGACGTAGGCGCGCACCGGCCGGCTGGCCCCAGGCAGCGGGCGCAGCGCCGGCAGATAGTGCGGGTTGGGCAGGAAGCGCACGTCGAAAACCAGGTCCGCGTCCATGGGGAGGCCGTACTTGTAGCCGAAGGAGATGATGCTGACTTCCAGCGCCCCGGCCCGCTCCCCGCGCACGTAGGTGGCGATGATCTCCTCGCGCAGGTCGTGCACGGTCAGCGCGGAGGTGTCGATGATCTTGTCCGCCCGCTCCTTCACCGCTTCCAGGCGACGTCGCTCCGCGCGGATGCCCTGGAGCACCGTGCGCCCCTGCGCCAGCGGGTGCTTGCGCCGCGTCTCCTTGAAGCGGCGCACCAGCACCTCGTCGGAAGCGTCCAGGAAGAGGATCTGGTGGTCGACGCCCAGCTCCTGCAGCTGGCCCAGGGCTTGGAAGAGGTCGTCGAAGAACTCGCCGCCGCGGATGTCGATGACCACGGCCACCCGCTGCACCTTCCCATCGGAATGCAGGCAGAGGTCGGCGAACTTGGGCAGCAGCGCGGGGGGCAGGTTGTCCACCACGAAGAAGTTCAGGTCCTCAAAGACGCGCATGGCGTAGGACTTGCCGGCGCCGGAGAGGCCGGTGATGATGAGGAAGCGCACACCGTCCACGCCGCGCTTCCCGCCGCGGCGCCGCAGCAGCGCCTGGAGGTCCAGCCCCTCCTGCGGCGCGGCCGCCCGCCGGGCGCTACGGCCGGAGGACGTGACTGAGGACGGTGCTGATGACCGCAATGAGCAGCGCCCCTATGACCGCAGACCAGAATCCGGAGAGCTGGAAGGGCGGGAAGACAGCCCGGACCAGGTAGAGCATCAGGGCATTCACCACCAGGGTGAACAGCCCCAGGCTGAGGATGTTCACCGGGAGCGTCAGCAGCAAGACCACCGGGCGGATGAAGGCGTTGACCACGCCCAGAATCAGGGCAGCGATGATGGTGTTGCCCACCACCGGGTCGGCCACGCGGATGCCCGGGATGACCCGCGTGCTCAGGTAGATGGCCACCCCGTTGAACGCCCAGCGGAGGACGAAGCGGGTGATCACGCCTCCGGCTCCTCGGGGATGATCAGCCAGCAGAGGAGGTAGGCGAAGACGCCGGGGAAGACGCCGGTGAACAGCGTGGTCACCGCCCAGCCCAGGCGGATGAGGGTGGGGTCGAGGTGGAAGTACGCCCCCAGCCCTCCACAGACTCCCGCCAGCATCCGCTCGCGGCGCGACCGGTAGAGCCGTTTGGTCATGTCGCTCAAATTATAGCCCATGGGGACGGCGCGGGGTCGAGCGCCGCCCTTAGGCCATCATCCGGTCAGCCGCCATCGCACCAGCTCCACCACACTGCTGGGCAGCTCCGCCACGGCGACACCAGCCCTGCTCAAGGCCTCCACCTTGGCCGCCGCCGTCCCCTCGCTGCCGGAGATCACGGCGCCGGCGTGCCCCATGCGCTTGCCCGGCGGCGCGGTGCGGCCGGCTATGTAGGCCACCACCGGCTTGGGATACCCGGAGGCGATGAAGCGCGCCGCCGCCTCCTCGGCGCTGCCGCCGATCTCCCCGATGAGCACCACGGCCTCCGTCTGCGCGTCCCGGGCGAACAGCGCCAGCGCCTCCTGGAAACTGACCCCCACAACGGGGTCGCCGCCCAGTCCCACCGCAGTGGACTGCCCGATGCCCGCGCGGGAGAGCGCCGCCACGATCTCGTAGGTCAGGGTCCCGGAGCGGGAGACGACACCCACCGGTCCCTGGCGGAAGAGGTGGTTGGGCATGATGCCCATCTTGCAGCGGCCGGGCGAAGCCACCCCGGGGCAGTTGGGCCCCACCACGTGCACGCCCTGCGTCCGGGCGTAGGCCATCACCAGGACGGCGTCGTGCACGGGAACGTGCTCGGTGATGATGACCACCGGATCGAGCCGGTGGCTGATGGCCTCCAGGGCGGCATCCTTGGCGAAGGGGGCGGGCACGAAGATGCAGGAGGCCGTCGCTCCCGTCTGCGCCACCGCCTCTGCCACGGTGTCGAAGACCGGCACGCCGTGCACCGTGGTCCCGCCCTTCCCCGGCCGCGTCCCCGCCACCACCCGCGTGCCGAACTCCAGCATGCGCTGTGTGTGGAACTCGGCCTGATAGCCGGTGATCCCCTGGACCAGGACCCGGGTGTGCTCGTCGACCAGGATGGGCACCGTCCTACCTCCCCGCAGGGATAGCGGCCAGCGCCTCGCGCACCGGCCGCCCCTGCCACTGCGGCGGCACGGGCAGGTCCAGGGCAGCCAGGGTCGTGGCCGCGGTGTCGTAGATCATGACCTGCTGCGTCAGCTCCACCCCGGCCCGGGCCAGGCCTCCCAGGGCGATCCAGGGGATGGTCACGTCCTCCGGGCGGGCGCTGCCGTGGACCACCCCGTGCCCTCCGTGGTCGGAGGTGAGGAGAACTAGCGTCTGCTCCCAAGCCCCCTCCGCCCGCAGCTGCTCCAGGAATCGCTCCACCAGAAGGGGGACCTCCCCCACCACGGTCAGGTACGGGGCGGACATCCACCCCCGACGGTGGCCGGCGTCGTCCGGGTCAGCGACGTGCACGAAGAGCAGCGCGGGGCGCTCCTGGCGGAAGCGCTGCGCCGCCAGCTCCAACACCGCCGCCTGACGGTAGCGGGGAAAGGCCAGCCACTCCGCCGGCAGGTCTGCGGGGACCAGGAAGCGCAGCTTAGGCTTGGCCAGCAGCACCACCACCCCGCCGCCGGCTGCGCGCACCCGGGTGAAGATGGTGGGCAGCGTCAGCCGGCCCATCTCCGGGGTCCAGTCATTGAAGCGAACCCCGTGCACCTCCGGCCCCACGCCGCTGACCATGGAGGTGTGGGCGGGAAGCGTCAGGCTGGGCAGGACCGTGCGCGCCGACCAGGAGGCCGCAGCCTGCCGGCGCAGCACCTCCGGCCAGACGCCCTGCAGGGCGTCTGCGCGCATGCCGTCGAAGCTGAGGATGACCACGGCGCGCGCCTGCCGGGCCAGCCCCGGGGCCGCCTGCAGTGCTACCAGCAGGAGCAGCAGGAGCGCGGGAATTGTCCGGAAAGGATGCGGGGGCGTCCTCACGACGCCGCCTGGCGGGCCAGCCGCACTGCTTCCCGGGCGGCCTCCTCGGCATCGACGAAGGCATGAATGCCCGCCGCCTCCAGGATCCTCCGGCCCTCCTCCTCGTTGGTTCCGGTCAGGCGCACGGCGACCGGCACCTGAAGGGGGCGGGCGACGATGGCCCGGGCGATGTGGTCGCAGCGGGTGATCCCGCCAAAGATGTTGATGAAGAGCGCCCGCACTCCCGGCTTGCGCAGCGCGATCTCCATGGCGGCGGCCATGTTCTCGGTGGTGGCCCCGCCACCCACGTCCAGGAAGTTGGCCGGTCGCCCACCGAACTGTGCCACCACGTCCAGGGTGGACATGACCAGGCCCGCCCCGTTGCCGATGATGGCCAGATCCCCGTCCAGTTCCACATAGGAGAGATCGGCCTGCCGCGCCGCCCGCTCCAGCTCCGTCTCCTCCTGCGAGGGCGGGCGGTCGGGGTGGCGGAAGGCAGCGCTGTCGTCCAGGATTACCTTGGCGTCCACGGCCAGCAGCCTCCCACCGGCCACCGCCAGCGGGTTGATCTCGGCCAGCTCGGCCTCCTCCTGCACCGCCAGGCGATAGAGGCTGGTGGCGATGGCGGCGAAGGTGGTAAGGAGATCACCGCGCAGGCCGACCGCCGCGGCCAGCTCGCGGGCTAGGAAGGGCTGAAACCCCAGGAACGGATCGATGTGCCGGGTGACGACGGCCCGGGGGGTGGTACGCGCCACCTCCTCAATGTCGATGCCGCCGGCGGCCGAGGCCACAGCCACCAGCTGCCGGGCCTGGCGATCCAGGGTGATGGCCAGGTAGTACTCCCGTTCAATCTCCGCCGCCTCGGCCACCAGCAACTGGCGGACGACCTCGCCCTTGATGGACATCCCCAGGATGTCCCCGGCGTGCTGCCGCGCCTCCGCCGGCGTACTGGCCAGCCTGATCCCTCCCGCCTTGCCCCGCCCTCCCACCAGCACCTGCGCCTTGACTACCACCGGGTAGCGCAGCTCCAGCCCGTCCACCTCCTCGGGGCGGGTGATTACCGCCCCGGGCTGCGTGGGGATGCCGTACCGGGCAAAGAGGGCCTTGGCCTGGTATTCGTGCAGCTTCATCCGCGTTGCCGCCCGCCTTCCTTCTTCCAGGTGCCGGGAACGCCGTACGGCCGTCCTCCGGCCTGCGCGCTTGCGGCTCAGAGCTTGAGGCTGGCCAGCATCTCCCGCACCGCGGCCACCGAGGAGACAAACGCCTGCTGCTCGGCGTCACTCAGGGGTACCTCCAGGATGCGCTCCACCCCGCCGGCACCGACCACCACGGGCACTCCGATGCAGAGGTCGCGCTGCCCGTACTCGCCTTCCAGGTAGACGCAGCAGGGGATCACCCGCTTCAGATCCAGCAGCACCGCCTCTACCATTTCCACTAGCGCCGCCCCCGCAGCAGTGAACCCGCTTTGCTTCATCAGCTCGGTAATCTCGGCGCCTCCCCGCCGCGTGCGCGCCACCACCGCCTGCAGCCGCGCCTCAGGCAGCAGCCGTCCCACCGGGATACCGCGCACGGTGGCCAGGCTGGCCAGGGGGATCATGTCCCGGTCGGTGTGCGCGCCGATGACCAGGGCGTCCACGTCCCGCACGGAGATCCCCAGCTCCATGGCCAGGAAGGTACGGAAGCGGGTAGTGTCCAGCGCGCCGGACTGCCCCAGGACCCGCTGCCGCGGCAGGCCCGACACCTTATAGGCCAGGTAGGTCATGGCATCCAGGGGATTGGTCAGGACGATGAAGACCGCGTCGGGGGAGCGCGACACTACCTGCTCCACCACCTGGCGCAGGATCCCCGCGTTGACGTCGATGAGCTGCTCCCGGGTCATCCCCGGCTTGCGGGGGACGCCGGCGGTGATCACCACCACCGTCGAGCCGGCGGTCTCCTCGTAGTCGCGGGACGTCCCGCTGAGGCGGACATCGAAGCCAGCAATCGGTCCCGCCTGCTGGATGTCCAGCGCCTTCCCCTCGGGCAATCCTTCCACGATGTCGGTGAGGACGATGTCCGCCAGGTTCTTCTGGGCCAGCCAGTGCGCCGTGGCCGTGCCCACGGCCCCGGCACCGATGATGGAAACCTTGGGGCGACTCATCCGCACCCTCCTCTCCTAGGCCATCCGCTCGATCACCGCCGTGGCGAACTCGCTGGTGCGTACCTCCCGCGCACCCGCCGTCAGCCGGGCCAGGTCGTAGGTCATGATCCTCTCCTGGAAGGTCCGCTCCAGACCGCGGGTGATCAGGTCTGCCGCCTCCGACCAGCCCAGGTACTCCAGCATCATCACCCCGGAGAGGGTGAGGGAGCCCGGGTTCACCTTGTCCTGGTTGGCGTACTTGGGCGCGGTGCCGTGGGTGGCCTCGAAGACTGCGTGGAAGTCGCTGAAGTTGCCGCCCGGGGCCATGCCGATGCCCCCCACCTGCGCCGCCACAGCGTCGGAGAGGTAGTCACCGTTGAGGTTGCCGGTGGCGATGATGTCGAAGTGCTCCGGGCGAATGAGCAGGTGCTGGAAGGTGACGTCGGCGATGGTGTCCTGGATGAGGATCTTCCCCGGGGGCACCCGGCCGCCGTGCTCCCGCTCCACCTCCTCCCAGGTGATGGTCTGCGTCGGGAACTCCTCCCGCGCGACCTGATAGCCCCACTCGCGGAAGGCCCCCTCGGTGTACTTCATGATGTTGCCTTTGTGCACCAGGGTCACCGAGCGCCGGTTGTGTTCAATGGCGTAACGGATGGCCTTGCGCACCAGCCGCTTGGAGCCGAAGGGGCTCATGGGTTTCAGGCCTACCCCTGCATCCTCCCGTACCCTCCAGCCGAAGGCCTCGCGGGCGAAGTCGATCAATCGCCGCGCCTCCGGCGAGCCGCTGGGGTGCTCCAGCCCGGCGTAGATGTCCTCGGTGTTCTCTCGGAAGATGACCACGTTCACCTTCTCCGGGTGCCGCACCGGGGAGGGAACGTTGTGAAACCAGCGCACCGGGCGGACGCAGGCGTAGAGGTCCAGGAGCTGGCGCAGGGCCACGTTCAGGCTGCGAAAGCCGCCGCCCACCGGTGTGGTCAGCGGGCCCTTGATGCCCACGACATAGTGCTGGAAGGCGCGCAGGGTGTCCTCCGGCAGCCAGGTGCCAAACTCCCGGTGCGCCTTCACCCCGGCGTAGACCTCAAACCAGACGATGCGCCGGGCGCCGCCGTACGCCTTCTCCACGGCGGCGTCGAAGATCCGCCGCGCCGCCCGCCAGATGTCCGGCCCGGTGCCGTCGCCCTCGATGAAGGGGATAATGGGTCGGGACGGCACCTGCAGGCGGCCGTCGACGATGCGGATGGCCTCCCCATCCCGCGGGGGGGTCAGAGTCTCCAGGGTAAGCATAGGATCCTCCGGCATTCCAGAATCGGGGCCACCCGCCAGAATACCATCTGGGCCGCGCGGCCGACAGCGCCGGGACGGGGGCACGCCCGCGCAACCGGGCAGTGAGAGGGCTGGGGCCGCCGCCCGGCGAATCAAAAATCTATGTACCGCGGCGGTCCCGGGATGCTGGCCTGGGCGTTGCACCGGATCACCGGCCTGGCCGTTCTCTTCTTCCTCCTCCTGCACATCGTCGAGACCTCCCTCCTCACCCTGGGCCCCGCCGCCTACAACTCCACCCTGAACATCTACAAGCAGCTGTGGTTCAAGCCCCTGGAGTTCCTGCTGGTGGCGGCGGTGGTCTACCACGCCCTGAACGGCATTGTCGTCCTCATCCTGGACGCCTGGCCTGCCGCTGCCCGTCACCACCGGTCGATGCTCTGGGTGGGTGCGGCGGCGTATGTGGTGCTGGTCGTGCCCGCGGGATTCCTGATCATGCGGAGGCTCTTGGGCCTGTGATTCCCTCCCGCGCTCTCCGGCCCGGCGGCGGCGCCCCCCTCTACCTCTGGTTCTTCATGCGGGTCTCCGCCGTGGCCATCCTGGGCCTGGTTCTGGGCCACCTCTACATCATGCACGTGCTCGCCGGAACCGACCGCATCGACTTCCAGTTCGTGGCCACGCGGCTGACCGCGCCATTCTGGCGGGTGTACGATCTGGTTCTGCTGGCCTTCGCCCTCAGCCACGGCCTGGTGGGCCTGCGGGGCATCTGCGACGACTACATCCACGCACGGGCATGGCGGGCGCTGGCCGAAGGCGCGATCTGGATCCTGGGGGTGGTCTTCTTCCTCCTGGGAGCCTTCGTCTTGTTCACCTTCCAGCCGGGGGCTGCGGGCGCCGGGTAGGCGCAGCACCGGGCCGCCCGGAGTGACGGCCGGGAGACCTCGCCCGGGCGGCCCCGGGCGGATCGGGCACCGGGCGTGCTACGGTGTCCTGGGAGGAGCGCCCCGGAGGGGGTGGGTCCTCCGGGAGGAGAGAGCATGAAGACGGAAAGTACCGGGCAGCGGATTGAACGGGACACCCTGGGGGAGATGGTCGTCCCCGCGGACGCGTACTACGGTGCCTCCACCGCCCGGGCCGTGCGCAACTTCCCCATCAGCGGGCTGCGCTTCCCCCGTCCCTTCCTCTACGCCCTGGGGATGATCAAGCGGGCTGCCGCCGAGGTAAACATGGAGCTGGGCCTGCTGGAGCGGCGTCTGGGCGAGGCCATCGTCCAGGCGGCGCAGGAGGTGGCGGAGGGGTACCTCGACGCCCACTTCCCCCTGGACATCTTTCAGACGGGGTCGGGGACCTCCACCAACACCAACGCCAACGAGGTCATCGCCAACCGCGCCGCCGAGATCCTCGGGCTTCCCAGGGGGAGCAAGGCCGTGCACCCCAACGACCACGTGAACCTTTGCCAGTCCAGCAACGACGTCATCCCCACGGCGATCCACCTGAGCGTCCTGCAGCAGATGGACCAGGTGCTGCGCCCCGCCCTGCAGACGCTGCAGCGCGCGCTGGCGGCCAAATCCAGGGAGTTCTTCCCCATCGTCAAGACCGGGCGCACCCACCTGATGGACGCCACCCCCATCCGCCTGGGCCAGGAGTTCGAGGGCTACGCCGGGCAGGTGGAGCGGGCGCTGCGGCGCCTGAGCCTGGTGGAGGAGGACCTGCGGGAGGTGCCGCTGGGTGGAACGGCTGTGGGCACCGGTATCAACGCCCACCCCGACTTCGCCCGCCGCGCCTGCGCCCGCATTTCGGAGCTCACCGGGGTGGAGGTGCGGGAGAGCAGCAACCACTTCCAGGCCCAGGCCTGCCTGGACGCTCTGGTCTTCGCCTCCGGAGCGCTGCGCGCCTATGCCACGGCGCTGATGAAGATCGCCAACGACATTCGCTGGATGGGCTCCGGCCCGCGCGCCGGGCTGGCGGAGCTGCAGCTCCCGGCCGTCCAGCCGGGTTCCTCCATCATGCCCGGCAAGGTCAACCCGGTGATCGCCGAGTCGGTGATCCAGGTCTGCGCCCAGGTCCAGGGCAACGACCTGGTGGTGGGCCTGGGGAACCAGTGGGGCAACTTCGAGCTGAACACCATGATGCCGGTGATGGGGCACAACCTCCTGCAGTCCATCGCCCTGCTGGCTGCAGCCTCAGAGAACTTCGCGGCGCAGTGCATCCAGGGTTTGCAGGCCACCTCCCGTGGCCCGGAGCTGGTGGAGCAGGGACTGATGCTGGCCACGGCCCTGGCCCCCGCCATCGGCTACGACCGGGCGGCGGAGATCGCCCAGGAGGCGGCGGCGAGCGGTCGGACCATCCGCCAGGTGGCCCGCGAGCGTGCCGGCCTCAGCGAGGCCGAACTGGACCGGCTGCTGGACGCGGAGAAGATGACCACACCCGGCCTGAGCGGTGGGGGCGGCGGGTGACCGCGGAGGGCGCCGGTGACTGAACACACATTCGACGCGGTCATCGTGGGCGCAGGGGGCGCTGGGTTGCGCGCCGCCCTGGAGCTGGCCGGGCAGCGGGTGGCCGTGGTCAGCAAGCTCTACCCGCCGCGCTCGCACACAGGCACGGCCCAGGGGGGGATAGGCGCCGCCCTGGGCAACCTGGAGGAGGACTACCCGGAGTGGCACACCTTTGACACCGTCAAGGGCGGCGACTACCTGGTGGACCAGGACGCGGCCGAGCTGATGTGCCAGGAAGCGGTGGAGACGGTCTACGAGCTGGAGCACTGGGGGCTGCCCTTCGACCGCACGCCCGACGGGCGCATCGCCCAGCGCCGCTTCGGCGGCCACACCCGCAACTTCGGCGAGGCCCCGGTGCGCCGCGCCTGCCACGCAGCCGACCGCACGGGGCACATGATCCTGCAGACCCTCTACCAGCAGTGCATCAGGCACGATGTCCGCTTCTTCAACGAGTTCCAGATGCTGGACCTTCTGGTGGATGAGGGGACCTGCCGCGGCATCGTCGCCTACGAGACCAGCACCGGGGAGCTGCACACGTTCCACGCCCCGGCGGTGCTGCTGGCCACGGGCGGCTTCGGCCGCCTCTACCGGGTGACCAGCAACGCCCACGCCCTCACCGGCGACGGCGTGGCCATCGCCTGGCGGCGGGGCATCCCCCTCATGGACATGGAGTTTTTCCAGTTCCACCCCACCGGCCTGTACCGCCTGGGCATCCTCCTCTCTGAGGCGGCGCGCGGCGAGGGAGCGGTGCTGCTCAACCGGCACGGCGAACGCTTCATGGAGCGTTACGCCCCCACGCTCAAGGACCTGGCCCCGCGGGACATGATCTCCCGGGTCATGTACCAGGAGATCCGCGCCGGCAACGGCATCGACGGGAAGGACTTCCTGCACCTGGACTTCCGCCACCTGGGGCGCAAGGTCCTGGAGGAGAAGCTGCCCGACATCACCGAGTTTGTGCGCACCTACCTGGGCATCGACCCGGCGGAGCAACCGGTGCCGGTGGTGCCCACGGCGCACTACGCCATGGGAGGTATCCCCACCAACAACGACGGCCAGGTGATTGTGGACGAGCGAGGTACGCCGCTGCGCGGTCTCTACGCAGCCGGGGAGTGCGCCTGCGTCTCCGTGCACGGGGCCAACCGCCTGGGGACCAACTCTCTGGTAGACATCCTGGTCTTCGGCCGCCGCGCCGGAAGGCACATGGCGGCGTACCTGCGCCAGGCCGCCCGGGAGCCTGTGATGGTAAATCCGCACTCCACTGTGGAAGCGCAGCTGCGGGAGTGGCAGGCCCGTAGCCAGGGCGAACCCCCGGCCCGCATCCGCGACGACCTGCAGGCCCTGATGATGGACAAGGTCTCCGTCTTCCGCAGCGGCAGTGGCCTGGCCGAGGCGGCCGAGGGCCTCCGCGCCCTGCGCGAGCGGTATGGGCGGGCCAGGCTGGACGACCGGGGGAGGCGGTTTAATCAGGACCTGCTGGAGGCGATAGAGCTGGGCTTTCTTCTGGACCTGGCCGAGGCCACCGTGGCCGCCGCCCTGCACCGCACCGAGAGCCGCGGCGCCCACTACCGGGAGGACTACCCCCGGCGTGACGACGCCCAGTGGCTGAAGCACATCCTGGTCTACCGCGGGGAGGACGGGCGCATCTCCTTCCGCTACAAGCCGGTGGTGATCACCCGCTTCCCGCCCAAGGAGCGCACCTACTGATGAAGGTCCACTTCCGGATCAGGCGCTTCAATCCCGAGCGCGACCCTCATCCATACTGGGCGGATTACCACATCGAGGCCGACCCCTTCGACCGGGTGCTGGACGGCCTCCACCACATCAAGTGGTACCTGGACGGCAGCCTGGCCCTGCGCCGCTCCTGCGCCCACGGCATCTGCGGCTCGGATGCCATGCTGATCAACGGCCGCAACCGCCTGGCCTGCAAGGTCCTGATCAGGGACGTAGGCCGCCGCATCACCGTGGAACCCCTGCGCGGCCTGCCGGTGATCAAGGACCTGGTGGTGGACATGGAGCCGTTTTTCGCCCAGTACCGCGCGGTTATGCCCTACCTGATCAACCACGACCCTCCGCCGGCCCGGGAGCGGCGGCAGTCCCCGGAGGAGCGGGCGCGCTTCGAGGACACCACCAAGTGCATCCTCTGCGCCGCCTGCACCACCTCCTGCCCCATTTACTGGGCGGACGGGGAGTACGTGGGACCGGCGGCCATTGTCAACGCCCACCGGTTCATCTTCGACAGCCGGGACCAGGCGGCCGCGGAACGGCTGACCATCCTGGCCCAGCGGTCGGGCGTCTTCCGCTGCCGCACGGTATTCAACTGCACCGACGCCTGTCCCCGCGGCATCCAGGTCACCCGGGCGATCCAGGAGGTAAAGCGGGCACTGCTGGGCCGGCTCTAGCCTGGGACGGCCAGGCTCTGCGTGTCGGCGCACCGGCGCAGCCGACGGAGAACACTAGCGCCGAGGCGCCTGCTTCATGGTCTCCAGGAAGGCATCCACGTCCCGCCGCAGCAACCGGTAGACCTTCCCCAGGCGGACGGCGGGCAGCAGCCCCTGGCGGATGTACTTGTAGATCGTGGCCTTGTGCATCTGCAGATATGCCGCCGCCTCCTCCACAGTCAGCACGTCGCGGGGCTGCTGCTCCTCGACCACAGAGACCCCTCTCCCAGTCACAGCTCCAGGTCCCGGCCCACTCCGGCGGCTCGGGCCACCTCCAGGACCCGCTGCGCCGTGACCACGTCCTCCAGGGCCAGGCCCAGATTGATGGTGATGATGCGCGCATCGGGCCGCTCCCGGCCCTTGGCCCGGCCGGCCACGATCTCCCCCAGGTCCACCACCCGGTCGGGGACCCCGCGGAAGTAGCCGTCCAGCCGGTAGAAGTCCAGCTGGGCCACGTCGTCGGAGCACAGGAGGTCGGCGGCGGCGAAGGCGGCCGGGGTCACCGCGGCGTCGAAGTCCAGCGTGCACACCATCGCGCCCGGGCGCAACCAATCCGGCTGGACCACGGGGGCCGGGTGTCGGAGGATCGGTGTGGCCGTGACGATGATCTCCGCCCCGCGCACCGCCTCCTGGGGGCCGCGGCACACCGTCACCCCCACCCCGTGCCGGCTCTGCCCGTAGCGGGCGAACGCCTCCGCCGCCTCCGGGCGGATATCGTAGGCCAGGACCCGGGTCAGGTGCGGCTGCACCACCAGCAAGGCGTCCAGGTTGGCCCGCGCCTGCACGCCACAGCCGAGCACCGCCAGGGTGGCCGCCTCGCGCCGCGCCAGATATCTGGCCGCCACCGCCGTGGCCGCCCCCGTGCGCACCGCTGTGATCCACGTGGCGTCCATCACTGCCAGGGGCAGTCCGGTTGCCGGGTCGTTGAGGATCATCAGCCCGGTGATGTAAGGCAGGCCGCGGGAGGGGTTGTCGGGGTATCCGGCGACCCACTTGACCCCGGCCAGGTCTCGGGAGCGGACGTAGGCGGGCATGGCATGGATGAAGGCGTCGGGGCGGGGGTGGATGCCGGGTTTGGGCGGCATCTCCACCTCCCCGCGCCCCTTGGCCGCAAACGCCGCTTCCAGGTCGGCGATGACGTCGGCCACGGGGATACCCAGCTGCTCGATGTCACTGCGGGAGAGAAAGCGGATCAGCGGCACCGCTCACCCTTCCCCTGGCCACAGGACCTCCCCCACCTCCGCCCGCCGGTTCACCGCGCGCGCCAGGACGAAGAGCAGGTCGGAGAGCCGGTTCAGGTAGCGGACGATCTCCGGGTTGAGGACTTCGCTGCGCGCCAGGGCCACCATGCGGCGCTCCGCGCGGCGGCAGACGGCGCGCGCCAGGTGCAGCAGGGCCCCTGCGGGATGACCGCCGGGGAGGACGAAGGTGGACAGCGACGGCAGCTCCGCGTCCAGGCGGTCGATCTCCCGCTCCAGGGCCAGGACCTGGGCCTCTTCCACCTGCGGCCCGGCCTGGCCCGGCGCGGCCACCTCCGCTCCCAGGACAAACAGGTCCCGCTGGATCCGCTCCACCACCGCCTGCAGCTCCGCGTCCTGCAGAAACGCCCGCGCCGCACCCAGGGTGGAACTCAGCTCGTCCAGCGCGCCGTACGCCTCCACGCGGGGGTGGTTCTTGGGCACGCGGCGGCCGCCGCGCAGCGCCGTTGTGCCCGCATCACCCGTCCGCGTGTAGATCCGCCCCATCGGCTTCCCCGCCCCGCTCACCGCCCCACGCTCAGTCGTTCGGCAAGGATGGGGGGGAGTCCCTCGCCCAGCATCTTTTCCTGCGTCCGCTCCAGCGGGTACTCCAGCCGGACCAGACGCACCACCCCGGCCGCAGTATCCAGGATGGCGTAGGAGGCCCGGGGGTCGCCGTCTCGCGGTTGGCCCACACTGCCCACGTTGATCACGTAGCGCACCCCCGCCTCCAGCCGGACCTCCTCCCCGGCGCGGAACGGTCGCGCTTCCACCTCGTCGTCCACAGCCAGGAAGACGGCGGGGATGTGCGTGTGGCCGATGAAGCAAAGGGCGAACTGGCGCTGGCGGAAACTCTCCCGGGCCGTGGCACCATCCAGCACGTACTCCTCGACGGGGTCGCGGGGGCTGGCGTGCACCGCCAGAAACGGCAGGGCGCCCTCCTGCGACCACTGAGTGGGCAGCGCCTCCAGGTAGCGACGCACCGCCGGATGCAGCACCCGCTGCGTCCAGCGGATGGCCTCCCGCGCGTAAGGGTTGAAGAACGCCACGTCCAGCCGGCCGACCGCCGCCCAGTCGTGGTTGCCGGCCACGTGCCGCCCCTGCAGCAGCGGTGAGAGCCGTTCGACGCACTCGTTGGGGTTGGGTCCGTAGCCGACGAAGTCGCCCAGGCAGACCACGTGCTGGCACTGGCGGTGACGGATGTCGGCCAGCACCACCTCCAGCGCCTCCAGGTTGGCGTGCACGTCGGAGACGATGGCGACGCGCATCAGGACGTGGCCGTGACGCGCCCCACCGGCCTACCCGGCGGGCTGGCGCCCCAGGGTGGGATGACGGTCCCGCAGCACCCTGACGCCGACGAAGACCAGGGCGGCAAGTCCGGCGAAGAAGAGGTTCCCCAGGGCAGGGCCCAGCGCCGCCTGGCCCCGCTCCGCCAGCGCCAGTACCGTCTGCGCGGCGGTCGCCAGGAGCAGTCCCCAGAAGAGCCATCCCCGGGGGAGGCACCAGGCAACGAACGCAGTGGTCGCCGCGTGGGCCAGGATGGGAAAGACCTTCAGTACCACGACGAGCAGCGTCAACGCCGGGGTGCTCAGGGCCAGCCGGGATACCTCCAGGGCAAAGGCCACCAGTTGATGCGCCACGAAAAAGCCAAATCCGGTGCCGGCTGCCGCGCCCCAGGCGAACCAGTCGCGCGTGGAGATCCCCGCCACCAGCCCCAGCACCAGCACGGGCGCGAACTTGAAGGCCTCCGCCAGCAACGCCCGACCAGCCACGCTGACCACCAGACCCGCGCCCACCTGGGGGATCCCCAGGTCATAGGTCAGCGGGTCCCACACCGACCGGCCGGCCCACTGGGCGATGTACGCGGCCAGGTAACCCAGCGCCACCAGGACCCAGAAGGAGCTCTGGCGGAAGGCACGGGGGGCGAGGAGGAAGAGAGCGAGGAGAGCCTGGGCCGCGGCGATGGGCACGGCGAGTAGTTGCATGCAGACTCCTAGTAGGAGAGGCTCCACTCATTGTAGTGGAGCCTCTTCCCCAGGGTCAATTTGCCAGCGGAATCACGGTGCCGGCACCGAGGGTGAGGCGGCGTAGTCCCCCACCTGCGGCTTCTCCAGGCGCTCGAAGTCGGCGTAGGCCACGCGCATGGTCTCACGGTGCGTGCCGGCGCGGAAGACGATCTCCGGATCCCTGGTCAGCGTCCGGTCCACGTGCACCGGGACGCCGTAGAGCGACCCGAAGGGAGGCATCGCCCCCACCTCGCAGTCGGTGAAGATCCGACCGAACTCCTCCTCCCGGGCCAACCGCACCTCCCTGGCTCCCAGCGCCCGCTGCACCTTGTCCAGGGCCACACGGTGGGGCGCGGGCAACACCACCAGCAAGAGCTTCCCGTCGGCGAAGACCGCCACCGTTTTGGCCATGGCGTAGCCGCTGACGTGCTCGACCGCGGCCACCTCCTGCGCTGTGTAGACCTCGGGATGCGTGGTCACGGTATACTTCACGCCCTGGTCGCGGAAGAGCTGCTCCAGACGCTCTCGGCAGGTCATCTCCGCCTCCCCCCTATCCCGCTGTATTCGGCCAGACCGCTATGGACTCCCCAGCCCGGTCATCCAGGTCCGCATGATCAGCGCGGCCTGCGTCAGGCAGAGCAGGGCCAGTACCCGGGACTCGTTGAAGGCCTGCGGCGCCAGGCGTCGGCGAAGGAACCCACCCGGGCGCAGCCCGTACTGCGTCACCGCTGCCGTCGCCACCAGCCCCGCGTAGAGCAGGTGCAGGCCCCGGCGGGGCGGGACGCCCCCAAGGACAAGGAGCAGGCCCGTTCCCGCCTGCACCGCCAGGATGGCAAGCAATAGCAGGAGGATGGCCCAGAAGATAGGCGACAGGCTGCGCCGGGCCCGCAGCCCGCTGATCCCGGCCCACGCCGCCAGCACCAGGTTCCCCGCCGCAGGCACCCACACCAGCACCCCCGCACCGTGGAGGTCGTTCGGGCTCATCTGCGCATGCCCATGGTAGCATGTATGACGTGCGTCGCCTCTGGCCCCCCTTCCTGCTGGCCGCCCTGGTCTTTAGCGCCCGGCCGCTGCCGGCCGCCCCTCCCCGCACTATCGCCGTGGACGTCCTGGTCGTCGGCAGCACCCCCGCCGGCATCGCCGCCGCAGCGGCTGCGGCGCGGGCCGGCGCCCGCGTGCACCTGGTGGAAGCCCTGCCCAAGATGGGCGGGGTGATCACCTGGGCCTGGCTGACCACCTGGGACATGAACCTCACCCCCGACGGCGCCCACCTGACCCGGGGCATCTTCTGGGAGTACTACCGGGCGCTGGGGTTGAGCTTCGACCTGGAGGAAGCCGTGAACAAGCTCACCTGGCACATCTACCGCGAGCGGCTGGTGGGCTCCACGACCAACGCGCCGCTGGTGCGGGTGCTGAGCGAGCAGAGACGCCTGGTCGGCGCGGAGTTCGACGACCGGGACTGGCAGCGCCCGCTGACGGTCCGCGCGCGGCAGGTCATCGACGCCACCGACGACGCCGACCTGGCCGCAGCCGCCGGCGTCTCCTACGTGCTGGGGCGCCCCGGGCCGGGAGGTGTCCCCTGGATGCAGGCGGCCGGCCTGATCTTCCGCGTCACCGGCGTGCAGTGGCAGGAGCTGGCAGCCGATCTGCTGCGGAGAAAAGGCGCGGGAGCCGAACCGGCCGCCTGGGGCATCAACGGGCGGGCAGCCTGGGGCTACCAGCCGATGATGAAGCGCTACAGGCCCACCCAGCCGGAAACGATGGTGCTGGGGTTGAATCTGGCGCTGCAGCGTGACGGCAGTGTGCTGATCAACAGCCTGCAGATCTTCGGGGTGAACGGCGTCGACCCGGCGTCGGTGGAAGCGGGCATGGCCAGGGGACGGACGGAGCTGCCGCCGCTGGTGGCGTTCCTCCGGGAGACGATTCCCGGTTTCGCCCAGGCCCAGCTCGGAGGGCATGCGCCCATGCTTTACATCCGCGAGACCCGGCACATCCGGGGGATGTACACCCTGGAGGTGGAAGACATCTTCGCCAACCGGGACTTTCCCGACCGCATCGCAGTGGCTTCCTATCCCATCGACATTCACCCCTACGTCCCAGGGTGGGTCAGTCCATACGCGCCGGTGCGCCACGTCTACACCATCCCGTTGCGGGCCCTGGTGCCCGTGGAGGTGGACAACCTGCTGGTCGCTTCCCGTGCCTTCTCCGCCACCTCCGAGGCCGCGGGGTCGGCGCGGGTGGTGCCTACCACCATGGCCCTGGGCCAGGCCGCCGGGGTAACCGCCGCCGTATGCGCTCGGCGCGGGTGCACCCCCCGCGAGGTGGTCGGGTCTCCCGGTCTGCTGGCGGAGGTCCAGCGCACGCTGCGCGCGCAGGGCGCCACCATCGGGGGAGAGGGCACCCCCTGACGGCGCCTGCCCGCCGCAGGCACCGCCCTCCAAGACCGCACGCCCTGACGGCCACGCCTGCCTTCAGCTACGCAGCCCGCCACCCTCCGCCGGCGGGTAGCCCTGCTCCGTCTATACCGACGGCGGTCTGGGCAGTATGTAAAGGGAATTGTTCAGGTGATGCTGAGGATTTCCTCGCCTGCGGGAGCGCGACTCTCCGACCTGGTCAGCCTGATCCTGCTGACCACACCGGTAGCGGCCTTGGTGCTACTGCTGCGCAATCCGACCCTCGACCCGCAGGTGCAGGTCCCCGGCTTCCACTTCGCCATCGTCACCCTCACCGCGCTGTGTGGCATCTGGCTCGCCGCCCTGATCCTGCGCGCCGCCGACCGCCTGGGCGACCCGCGCACCTTCTTCCTCGGGCTCTCCTTCCTGGCGGTGGCTGGGTTCTTCTTCATCCACGGGCTGCTGACCCCAGGGGTGGTCGTGCACTACGTCAGCACGGGTATCGGCTGGGCGCCGCCGCTGGGCCTACTGCTGGGGGCGACGTTCCTGGCGCTGTCCAGCGAGCGGCCGAGGCCGGGGCGACAGTCGCGCTGGTTCCGCAGGCGGCGGCAGATTCTGCTGGGGCTTCTGCTGGCGTGGGCCGGGTTCCTGGCGCTGGCGGTAACGCGCCCGGGACTGCTGGCCAACCACCCTACCTCCCTTTCCGCATACACGGCCGCGCGGGCGCAGAAGGTGCCGGTGCCAGGCTACGTCGCCATGCCGACGACCACCAGATTCATGCCCCACAGCGGCGCTCCGGCGAGGGCATCGACCGCCTTCCCCTGGATCTCCATGTCCATCCTCGGCATCTCCGCCGGGCTCTACCTGCTGACCGCCTGGCGCTACGCCGGTAACTACCGCCTGACCCGGACGCCGCAGCAGGCCACGGTGGTGGCCGGTGTGATCATGCTGACGGAGAGCCAGCTCTCGTTCTTCTTCGCCTCCACCTGGCGGATCAGCTGGTGGGAGTATCACATACTGGTGCTGCTGGGATTCGGCACGATCCTCTACGGGCTCCTCACCGGGTACCGGCAGCAGGGCGGGGTGACGGCGACGCTCACCAGCCTGATGCTCGACGGCTCGGTCCAGGCCCTGGAGCGCAGCTACAGTGAGGTCCTCACCGCTCTGGTCGCCGCCGTGGAGACCCGCGACCCCTACACCAAGGGGCACTCCCAGAAGGTGGCGCGGATTGCCACGCAGATCGGTGAGGCCATGGGCCTTCCCCCCGAGGCGCTGCGTGTCCTCTACCAGGCGGGCCTGTTGCACGATGTGGGAAAGATCGGGATCCCCGACGCCATCCTGAGTAAACCCGGCCGCCTCAGCCCCGAGGAGTACCGGCTGGTCAGAACCCACCCCTTCCTCTCAGAGGACATAGTCGGCCGCATCACTTCCCTGCGCCCGACGCTGGGAGCCATCCGCTGGCACCACGAGCGCCTGGACGGCTCCGGCTACCCGGAGGGGCTGCGCGGCGAGCGCATTCCCCTGGAAGCCCGCATCCTGGCCGTCGCCGACGTCTACGACGCCATGACGTCCGGCCGGTCGTACCGCGAAGCCTGGTCTGAGGCTGCCGTGCTGGCCTACCTCCGCCAGGAGGCCGGCCGGCTCTTCGACCCCCGCTGCGTGGCGGCGCTGCACCGGGTGCTGCATCGGCGGAAGGAGATGGGGCCGGCTGCCGCCCCGGCGGAGGCCGCGGTCGCAGGTCACAGCTAGCCTGCCCCAGAAATTCGCACGCAAATTTCTGGCCCCGGAGGTGCCATGCGAGATTTCCGGGACGTGCTGCCAGCTGGGAAGCCCGGCGCCCTCCAGCCGCCGGGGCCATACGGACGGGCAGGGCGCTTCAGGAAGCGCCCTGCCGCAGATTTGCTTCGCTGCCCCTTACCCCGCGTACTGGCCGCTTACTCGCTTGCCCACCGCGGACCCACCTACTACCGGCCGCCCAGGATGGCGTCCTTGGCCGCCTTGGCCACGCGGAAGCGGACCACGCGACGGGCGGGGATGCGGATGGGCTCACCGGTGCGGGGGTTGCGCCCCATCCGCGCCTTGCGGTTGACCAGGACCAGCTTGCCGATCCCGGGGATGGTGAAGGAGTTCTTGGCTTCGCGGTAGGCCAGCCGGGCCAGCTCGTCCAGGAACATGTTGGCCTGCTTCTTGGAGACGTCCAGCTTGCCTGCCAGGTAGTCGGCGATCTTGGCCTTCGTCATGGGCTTCGCCATTCACGTCCTCCTCTGCTCGGACTGGTGTACCTGCTGCCTGTCTGGCGTTTCCGCGGCGAGGGCGAAATTCCTGCAGGCGGGCGGGGAAGTCTGCGCCCCCGAGGGCCTTCGCCCAGGAGCACCGCGGCCTGCACCCGCACGGCTACCTCATGCTCCAACCCCCCGCCGAGGTGCTTCCTCCTCCCCGCTGTCTTGAGTAGCATGGAAGGCATGCCCAGCGGCATTGCCTGGCCACCGAGCTGTCCCTGGCGGGCCCCGATGACAACCGGCGGACCTGTAGCGGATCCTCCTATCTCACGGAGCGGTGGGAGTAGTCTGGCAAACGCCTCGTCGGCTGCGAACTGTGCTGGCGGCAGCACGACGAGCCCGGCCACGATCTGCCCATCGTTGCGCCGCACCAGTACGGCCATGGACGACACGCCGACTAGCGCCTCCTGGCGGGCGAACGCTACGCCCTGCGCGATTTCCTGGAGGTACGCGCCGACGCCGGTGATCGTATGGGGTGTCGGCCGGGGCATCCCTACCCGCTCCATGAGCGCGCGGATCTCCGCATCGGGACGTTCGGCCAGGAACAGCTTGCCAATCGCAGAGGGATACTACCGCTAGCAAGATTACCTGCCTATTTGGCGCGCCCGGAGGGACTTGAACCCACGACCTTCGGCTCCGGAGGCCGACGCTCTATCCGCTGAGCTACGGGCGCACTGGCACCATTATAGCGCGTCGCCCCGATCCGCGGCGTCGGGGCCGTTGCTCGCCCCGGCCACCGGCGCGGGACGGGGGACTCCCGCAGGCTGGAGCACCTCCGCCCGGCGGCGGGAGAGGAGGTCGTCCAGGAGGGTGTAGACCACCGGGATGACCAGCAGGGTGAGGAAGGTGGAGGTGGTCATCCCCCCCAGGACGGCTATCCCCAGGGGCCGCCGCCACTCAGCCCCGCTGCTGCCCAGGCCCAGGGCCACCGGCAGCCCGCCCATGATGGAGACCAGCGCCGTCATCAGAATGGGCCGCAGCCGGGTGCGAGCAGCCTCGGCGATGGCCTGCTGTCGGGGGACGCCCTCCCTGCGCCGCTGCACGATGAACTCCACCAGCAGGATGGCGTTGTTCACCACGATGCCTGCCAGCATGATGATCCCCAGCAGCGACATGAGGCTGACAGTGGTACGGGTGACCAGCAGCATGAGGAAGGTGCCCACGGAGGCCAGCGGCACGCTGGCCATGATGATGGCGGGGATGGCCAGGGAGTCGAACTGCACCGCGATGGTCATGAAGACGAACAACGAGCCCAGGGCCAGGGCGAAGAGCATGTCGCCGAAGGTCTCCGTCTGGAGCTGGGCCTCGCCCCCAAAGGTGGCGGTGTAGCCGGGCGGCAGGGCCACCTGGCCCAGCCGGGCCTGGATGTCCCCGACCACGGCGGAGAGGGGGCGTCCCTGCAGCGAGGCGCTGACCAGCGCCAGCCGTTGCCGGTCCTTGCGCTCGATGGCCGCCGGGGCACGCCGGGCCTCCAGCGTGGCCACATCACCCAGACGGATGGGCGCCCCGCCCACCGTACCGATGTGCAGGTTAGCCAGCGCATCCACCGCGTTGCGATCCTCCTCCTGCGACCGCACGACGATGTCCACCTCATCGCCGCCGGACCGGTAACGGGTGGCCTCCACCCCGGCGATGGCCGAGCGCACCTGGAGGCCCACCTGGGCGACGCTCAGGCCCAGCCGGGCCAGCCGCTCCCTGTCCAGCAGGACCTGGACCTCCCGCTTACCCGCGGCCAGGTTGGTGTCCACGTTGGTGGTCCCCGGGGTTTCGCTGACGATCTGCTCCACCTGTCGGGCCAGCCGCTGCAACACCCGGGCATCGGGCCCACGGATCTCCACCTGCACCGGAGCCTCGCCGCCGGTAATGCCCTGCGTCCCTACCTTAATGGTGGCCCCCGGGATCTCCCTGGTGCGCTGCCGTACCTCCGCCATGATCTCGTCCACAGAGCGCCGCTGGCTGCGGTCCACCAGGTTGACGAAGAGCTGCGCCTGCTGGCTGCCCACGCTGCTGAAGGCGAAGACCCCCTCCACACCGCCCACCAGGGCGAAGTGGTTCTCCACCTCAGGCATGGCGGAGAGGAGCGCCTCGATGCGCCGCGTCGCCCGGTCGGTCTGGCGCAGCGAGCTTCCCGGCGGCATGGTCACGGTAATCTGGAACTGGCCGAAGTCCCCGGCCGGGAAGAACTCCTTGCCAATGAGCGGCGAGGCCACCAGGCCCAGGCTGCCCACGAACAGCACGGCGGCCACCGCCAGGACCAGTCCGCGGTGGCCCAGGCCCCAGGCCAGCCAGCCGCTGTAGCGCAGGCTCAACCGCTCGAAGAAGTGGTCCCAGGCGGCCACGGCCCGGGAGAAGCGTCCCTCTCCCGGGCGGCTGCGCCGCAGCCAGCGCGCGGAGAGCATCGGGGTCAGGGTGAAGCCGATGAGGATGCTGAAGAGGTTGGCGAAGACCACGGTCAGCCCGAACTGCCGGAAGAACTGTCCCACCAGGCCGCGGGTGAAGGCGATGGGGATGAAAACGGCGACGTTGGCCAGGTTACTGGCCATGACCGCCAGCTCCACCTCCCGGGCGCCGCGGCGGGCCGCCTCCTCCGGCGTCTGACCCATCTCCAGATGGCGGGTGATGTTCTCGTTGACCACGATGGCGTTGTCGATGAGCAGACCAATGGCGATGGCCAGGGCCAGTAGCGAAAGCACGTTGATGGAGAAGCCGAAGAAGTACATGGGCACGTAGGTGGCCACAATGGCCGCCGGCAGGGCCAGACCGATGATCACCGTGCTGCGCAGGTTGTGCAGGAAGAGGAAGACCACCAGCATGGCCAGCACCGAGCCCAGGATCAGGTTCCCCTGCACGTCTGCCACAGAGTCCTTGATGAAGAGGGAGTCGTCGCGGGCGACGGCGATGCGCACGCCGGCGGGCAGCTGGGGCTGCAGCGCGGCCACCGCCCGGCGGACCCCTTCGGCCACTGCCACCGTGTTGGCCCCGGACTGCTTCTGGATGGAGACACCCACGCTGTCTCTGCCGTTCAGGCGGGTGAACTGCTCCGGCTCCCTGCTGGTATCCCGCACGTCGGCCACGGCCCGCAGCGGGACAGTGGAGCCGTCAGATCGGCGCAGGGGCAACCCCTCGATCTCCTCCGTCGTGGCGAACTGTCCCACCACGCGCACCAGGAACTCCTCGTCCCCTTCCCGGATCCGGCCGGAGGGGACGTTCAGGTTGGCCTGGCGCAAAGCGTCCTCCAGGTGGGCTACGGTCAGCCCTTCGGCCCGCAGGCGGTCCTGCGAGACCTCGATGCGGATCTGCCGCTGCAGCCCGCCGGAGACCGTCACCGCGGCCACTCCCGGCACCCGCTCCAGGGTAGGCTTGATCACCTCCTCCGCCAGCCGGCGCAGGACCAGGGGGTCCGGACCGCTCACGCCCAGGAGCATCACCGGGAGGGCGCTGAAGTTAAATCGCTGCACCACCGGGTCTTCCGCGTCGCGGGGGAAGCGGCCTCGCACCAGGTCTGCCCGCTGCCGCACGTCGGCCACGGCCGTGTCGATGTTGGTCTCCAGGGCAAACTCGATGGCCACCACCGCCAGGCCCTCCTGCGAGATGGAGCGCAGCGTGCGCACCCTTTCCAGTGAGCTCAGCTGCTCCTCCAGGGGCTTGGTGATCAGGGTCTCCACCTCTTCGGGACCCGCGCCGGGGTAGGCCACGGTCACGGTAACAAAGGGGAACTGCACGTTGGGCATCAGCTCCACCGGCAGCCGGCTGTAGGCGATCCCGCCCAGGACCAGCAGGGCGGCGACCAGCACCAGGACCAGGACCGGACGGCGGACGGCCAGACCGGAAAGCGACATCAGCGGCTCCTGTACTGCACGACCTTCACCTTCGCGCCGGGAACGAGCCGATCCGGTCCCAGGACGACCACCAGCTCTCCTGCGCGCAGCCCATCGGTGACCTCCACCCGGCCCGCCGCGGCCAGACCCACGGTGACCGGCCGGGGGTCCACGACGCCGTTCCGCACCACCCAGACCTCGGTGCGGCCGTCGCTGCGGACGGCGGCGCGGGGTACGGTGAGTACCCCCACCCGCCGTTCCACCACCACGCGCCCGCGGACGAAGGTCCCCGGGAGGAGCCCAGCCGGCACTTCCCCCACCAGCCGCAGCCGCACCGCCACCGCCCGGCTGCCGGGCTCCGCCAGTGGTGTGACCGTCTTCACCACCGCCTGAACCTCGCGGCCCGCAGCAACCTCCGGCCGCAGGATGCTCTGCTGGCCGGCCCTGATCAGGACAGCCTCCCGTTCACCGATGGTGACCTCCGCCTCCAGCGCCCTGTCATCGTAGATGACAGCCACCGGCTGGCCGCGGAACTCCCCGGCGGCGGCAAAGTCCCCCGGTGAAACCCTGACCTGCGCCACCCGCCCGGCGAAGGGCGCGCGGATGGTCATCTCCGCCAGCGCCTGCCGGGCTTCCGCCATCACCGCCCTGGCCTGGGCCACCTGCGCCCGCGCCGCCTGCACCTCCTCAGGTCGAGGGCCTGCCTCCACCAGGCTCTGCTGCTGCTGGGCGCTGTGGAGCTGCGCCTGCGCCGAAAGCACCTGGGCCTGCGCA
The DNA here is from genome assembly GCA_031459715.1 of Armatimonadota bacterium. NCBI lineage: Bacteria > Bacillati > Candidatus Sysuimicrobiota > Candidatus Sysuimicrobiia > Candidatus Sysuimicrobiales > Candidatus Humicultoraceae > Candidatus Humicultor > Candidatus Humicultor tengchongensis. The sequence continues at coordinate 45,172 of JAVKIA010000014.1, forward strand.
GCCTGCACCTGAGCGCGGGCGCGGTTATGGTCCAGCCGGGCCTGATCCACCTGCGCCTGGGAGACGGCACCGTCCCGCAGGAGTGCCTCCAGGCGCTGCAGGGTAACCTCCGCGGTGGCGGCCGCCACCCGGGCGTGTTCCAGGCTCGTCTGCGCCGCCTCCAGCGCGCTCTCGGCCTGGCGGACCGCCCAGGCCGCCTGGGCCCGCTCCTGCGGGCGGGCACCCGCCTCCAGGAGCGCCACCCGGGCCTGGGCCGCTGCCACCGCGGCCTCCGCCTGTCGCACCCGGAGCGCAGCCTCCGTGGCGTCCAGGACCACCAGCGGCTGCCCGGCACGCACCCGCGCGCCTTCGGTGACCAGGACGCGGGCCACGACCCCGGAGCGGCGGGGGAGAATCTCGGCCATGCGCGCGGAGGTCAGGCTCCCGCTTACCTCCACGGTCCGCTCCAGGGTGGCCCCTTGCACCGGGGCGACTTCCACCGGGATGGCTTCCTCTTCCGCCGGCGCCACCGGCGCCGCCCTGGGCGCGCGCACCCGCCCGGCGGCGATTCCGCCAGCGAGCAGCATCCCCAGCACCAGAACGATCCAGAACCAGCGACGCTTCACGACAGCCTCTCCTTTGCTGAAAAGGTTGCCCTTGCTGAAAAGAGCCCGGCGAGCTCGTCGGGCAGCAGCGGCGTAGCTGCCAGGCCGTTTAACAGCACATCCATGACGTTTCGCGCCACCTCCGCAGCCGTCACCGGCGGCGATGCCAGCACGTAGCCGGCGCTGAGGATGTCGGTCACCACGCACAGCGCCTGCGCGGAAAGGACCGGGTCCACCGGCTTGAACTCCCCGCCGGCGATCCCCTGCTGCAGCACGGCGGCGAAGAGGGCCATCTCCTCCCGGCGGTGCCGGGCAATGGCGGCACTGACCGGCCGTCGCTCCCCCGCCCGCCACTGCTCCCGCACCAGCATGCGCAGCAGGTCGACGTGCTCCCGGGCGAACTCCAGGTGGAGCAGAAGGATGCGTGCCAGCCGCACTCTGGCCGGTCCTTCCCGGGGGATGCGCCGCATGGCGGCCGTCAGGGCGGCGATCCCTGCATCCAGCAGCTCCCGGTAAAGGTGGCGCTTGTCCCGGAAATGATGGTAGATGGCCGCTTTGGAGACCCCCGCCGCCAGGGCGATCTCCCGCATGGAGGTCCCGGCGAATCCCCGCTGCGCAAAGAGGCGACGCGCCGCGGCCAGAATGGCCGGACGGGCAGAGGGAGAGAGGAGGGAACGCGGCATAAGATGGCCGTCCTGCGGCTCCGGTACAAGCGCACTTCTGACCGACCGGTCGGTAAGACAGCTTATTATGGTGTGCGGGCCGGCAAGTTGTCAACCGCTGGGTCTGCCCTGGGCTCGGTTATCCCCCGAAGGACCGCGCGGCGCGCGATTTCATCGTGCTGATCTGGAAAGCATGCCCGGCCTCGTGCTCCAAGAGGTGAAAGACCACCCACTCCGGCGTCACTGCGTAGTCAACGTTGGCGGGGCTGCGCGGGCGCCTCCACTCCGCGAGGGAGAGTCCGCGGAAGACCTCAAGAAAGATGGCTCGACTGCGCTCCAGGCGGGAGAGGTGTTCGGCCAGCGGAACAGACAGGACCCGAGTCAACCGGCCTGTGGCATCAGCCATTTCAAATGGAAACCACGCCGCGACACGGGAAGGAAAGTTCTGCTGCAGGTCCAGCCCTTGCACCAATCCGACAGTCCTGCGGCGAACCTCCTGCATCGCCCACAGCCAGCGCCCGACTTCAGGCTCGTACCCCAGTAGAGGCGAGACCTGCAGCATCTCTCGCATTCCCTCGGGCCCTCCTCCGACGTCAGGTCACTGAATCATGATGGCAGGCTCGCCCGCTCGCCGTCCAGCCCGCCACTTCTGCCCGACCCGTGACCGGTTGACAAGGGAGCATTCTCGCTGTAGATTACTTAGGACTCCTAACTAAATCCCGAAGTCATGGCACGGCAACCCTTCAACACTCGTACCGATCCCCCGGCGGGGCGCGTGACCACTGGGTTGATGAAGGTGGGACTCGCTCTCAAGCACCAGGCTTGGCGCCAGGCCGCCCGTAGGGGGCTGTCGCCAACGCAGGCGCAGATTCTCACACTCCTGGTAGCCTCGGACCGCGAGCTGCGCCTTGCGGAGGTGGCCTACCGGCTCGCGGTCGCCGCCGCAACCGCCAGCGAGGCGGTGGATACGCTGGTGCGGAAGGGTCTGGTGGACAAGAAGCGGGACGCAGCGGACGGGCGTGCTGTGGCGGTGAGACTCACGGCGGCCGGGCGGAAGGCGGCCGACTGTGTAGCCGGGTGGCCCGACTTCCTGCTGCAGGCGGCCGGTGCCCTCACCCCGCCTGAACAGGCCGTCTTCCTCCGCGGGCTCACCAAGATGATCCGCATGCTGCAAGAACGAGGGCAGATCCCGGTCGCCCGGATGTGTGTTACCTGCCGCTTCTTCCAGCCGAACGTGCACCGGGACTCCGACCGCCCGCACCACTGTGCCTTCGTCGACGCCCCCTTCGGCGACCGGCACCTGCGGCTGGACTGCCCCGACCACCAGCCAGCAGACGCCCGGCAGCGCAACGAGGCGTGGAAACGGTTCGCGACTGCAGAGCCCGGCCCAGAGTTCCATCACCGTGCTGAGCCCAAGCCTGAGGCCGTGACGGGGAAGGCAAGACTACTCAAAGGAGGGATGAAGCGATGAAGGACGCCGCCATTCCAGGATACACTTACGGAACGGTGAAACGGTCCCCGGTAGGGCTTGAGGATCTGGACCTCCTCAAGCAAAGCGTGCTCTTTAGCAGGGAGGATGAGACATACCTGCGCATGGCGGGACAAGTGCTGTCCGACCAGGTGGAGGAGATCCTGGACCTGTGGTACGGGTTTGTCGGATCGCACCCCCACCTTGTCTACTACTTCGCCGGACCCGACGGAAAGCCTGACCCGACCTACCTGAGCGCAGTACGCAGGCGGTTCGGCCAGTGGATCCTGGACACCTGCAACCGCCCCTACGATCAGGACTGGTTGAATTACCAGCACGAGATCGGTCTGCGCCACCACCGGAGCAAGAAGAACCAGACCGACAGGGTGCAGTCGGTGCCCAACATCGCCCACCGATACCTGGTCGCCTTCATCTATCCGATCACGGCGACCATCAAGCCCTTCCTGGCAAAGAAGGGGCACAGCGCCGATGAGGTGGAGAAGATGCACCAGGCCTGGTTCAAATCCCTGGTGATGCAGGTGGCGCTGTGGAGCTATCCCTACGTCCGCGAAGGCGACTGGTAGGCCCGCCTCGACGAAGCCTCCGCCGTGAACCCCTGGGCCCTGAGAATCAGAGCGCCGGCAGGAGGAGCAGATCCCGGCCCAGGCAGGGTACCACGGCGGAACGGTCCACGGCGGCGGCGTAGATCACATCCTGCTCCAGCCCAAGTCGCAGCAGGCTCTGCCCCGCCGCGCTGCGGCGCAGCAGGCGCAGCGGGTCAGGCTCGGCGGCGGCCAGCAGGCGCGCGGCCTGCGCTCCGTCGGTGAGCTGCAGGTCGCCGAGGTCGGAGAGCCGCTGCACCAGCACGCCTGCGGTGTAGAGGTCGTCGATGCCGAAGCCGCCGGGGTTCTCCGCCCGGCCGGCACAGAGCACGACGATGCCGGCCTCCCGGGAGGCCTCCCAGGCCGCGTGCGCCGCTGCCCTGGCATTGCGCAGGCAGGCCACCAGGACCGCATCGGCGGTCGCTGCGGCGTGCAGTGCCGGGGCGCCGTTGGTCGTGGCGAAGATGACCTCCCGTCCACCCAGCGGCGCCGCGGCCAGCTCCACCGGGGAGTTCCCGTAGTCGAAGTCGGGCGGGGGCAGGCCGCCTTCCTCGCCCACAAGCAGGGGCCGCGGATCCCTCGCCGCGGCACGGCGGGCTGCCGCGACGGAGAAGGCCAGGTGGATCGCCGCACACCCCCTCTCCACCAGGGTCACCAGCGAGGTGCTGGCGCGCAGCACGTCCACCACCAGGGCCACCCCCTGCACAGGAGCGAGCCCCGGGCGCAGGGCGACGTCGACGTGCCGCCTCACCCGCCGAGCTTGCGGCGGCGCAGGTCCTCTTCCATGGCCGCCCGCAGCTTCGCGTGGATGGCCAGGGCCAGATCGCGCACCGTCGTCCCGTTCCACTGGGCGTCGCGCGCCGTCAGAGTGAGGATGGTGGTACCCCGGGCCACCACCGACCAGGTCCCCCCATGGGAGCTCACGCCGACCTCGAAGGAACGCAGCTCCGCGTTGAACAACCGGTCCAGGCGCGCGGCCGCCTCGCGTACCCGTGCCAGGTCCGGCAGCCGCAGCACCACCGAGTCGTTCACCAGCAGCTCTCCCCCGGCGGCGCCCCGGTCCCTGACCTCGCGCACCAATAGCTGCAGGTAGTTGGCCGCGATGCGCCGCACCAGGGGAATGCCCCGCCGTCGCAGCTCAGCCTCGATGTAGGCCACTCGTTCCGCCGTCCTGGGGTGGTCGGCCCAGGCGCCGGGATCGAGGCCCGCCCGGTACTGCTCCTCCCGGGCGAAGCGCTCCATCAGGGTGAGGAGCCCCACGGGTGCGTATGCCGTCTGCTGCAGGTAGGTGATGGCGGTCAGGTCAGCGTCGCGCTCCAGGTCCCGGCTGTAGTGCGCCAGGACGCTGATGCTGGCCAGGTTGACCCCCTGCGCCACCTGCGGGTCCCGCGTCAGCGCGGCGACCAGGATGGTCAGCAGCGCGGCGCGGTTGCGCCGCCGCAGCATCTCCATACCGTGGCCGTGGGCCACGTGCGCGATTTCATGCGCCACGATGGCCGCCAGCTCGTGGTCGCTGCGGACGAAAGCAAACATCGGCCTGGTCATGTAGATAATCCCCCCGGGCAGGGAGACTGCGTTGGGCACATCCGCCTCCAGCACCTTGAAGACATAGCTTACGCCTTCGCGGTCCGAGACGGGCACCAGGTCCGCAGCGATCCGCAGCAGGCGCTCGTTAAGGACGGCATCCTTGACCGGCGGGTGGCGGGCTTCAAGCTGTGCGGCCAGCTGACGCCCCAGGCGGATCTCCTCCGCGCTGGGAGGAGCTGCGGCGCCACCGGCCACCTCCGCCAGGAACAGCACCACCAGCAGCGCCGCAGCCTGAGCTGCCGCCACCCGGCTCAGGCCCGCGCCTCCACCCGGCGTGGGGCCCGCCTCCGCCCGGCTCACATCAGCGCCTCCACCCGGCTCAGGCGGAAGGCCCGCGCCGCATTGGCCGTAGTGGCTGCCGCCACCTCCGCCAGGGCAATCCCCCGCAGGTCAGCCAGGCGCTCCGCCACCACCCGGACGCGCGCCGGCTCATTGCGCCGGCCGCGGAAGGGGTGGGGGGAGAGGTAGGGAGCGTCGGTTTCCAGAAGGATCCGGTCCATGGGCGCATCCCGCGCCACCTCCAACGGCCGGCGGGCTCCGGGGAAGGTCAGCGGTCCGGCGAACGAGAGGTAGTGGCCCCGCCGCACGCACTCCCGCGCCACCTGCGGCGAGCCGGAGAAGGCATGGAAGACGCAGGTCACCCCCGGGAACTCCTCCAGCAGAGCCAGGACGTCCGCGTAGGCGTCCCGGCAGTGGATGACCACGGGCAGCCCGCTGCGGCCGGCCAGCTGCAGGTGTGCGCGGAAGAGCGCGGCCTGGGCGGGACGGGGGGCGAAGTCCCGGTAGTAATCCAGGCCGGTTTCCCCCAGGGCCACCACCCGAGGATGTTCGGTCCACGGTACCAGCCCGTCGACCGCCTCCGGTGAGACGGCTCCGGCCTCGTGCGGGTGGATCCCCACCACCGCCCAAACCTGCGGATACTGCTCGGCCAGCACCACGACCTGCGCGCAGGAGGTCAGGTCGGTGCCGATGGCCACCACCGCGGTCACGCCGGCGGCGGCGGCCCGGCTCAATACGGCGGGCAGGTCGTCGGCGAAGGATTCATCGTCCAGGTGGGCGTGCGTGTCCACCAGCTCCACGGTCGTCTCCTATCCTACCATCAGGAGGGGTGACCAATGGGGATCGCAGGCCTGAGTGTGCTATGTGCAGCCCGGTGTCGACGGTACCTCAGGTGATCCGCGCGCCCGAGGGCGCCTCCCGGTCCACAGTGAGCAGGCCGATCTCACCGTCCCACTCCGCGGCTAGGAGCATTCCCTGCGATTCCACACCTCTTACCCGCCGCGGCTGCAGGTTGGCCAGGACGATGATACGCCGGCCGACCAGGTCCACCGGCCGGTAGAGGGGGTAGAGCCCGGTGATCAGGCGGCGCACCTCGCCGCCGATGTCCACCTCCAGCTCGATGAGCTTGTCCGTGTTGGGAACGCGGGTAGCCGAGAGCACCTCAGCCACCCGGATGTCCAGCCGCCTGAACTCGTCGATGCTGATGTAGTCCACGCTGCAGTCTCCTCCGTCTCCCCGGGCCCATCCCCCGGCCTTCCTTACCGCACCACCGCGGGCCGTTCGATCCGAGGGAAAATGGGTGCGCCCGGGCGAATGCGCGCTCCCGGGGGCAGGCCACCCCAGCGGACGGACTGCGGCAACCGCTGCTCCGCCAGCGGGCGGGGTACCCCCAGCTGCTCCCACGCCCTGGCGCTGGCCGTGACCAGCCAGGGGGAAAGCAGGACCGAGGCGATGCGCACCGCCTCCAGGGTATTGTAGAGGATGGTCCCGGCACGCCGTGTTCGCCCCTCCCGCAGGTGGCGCCACGGCGCCTCCTCGTCCAGGTACTTGTTGGCCGTCCCCAGGATCTGCCAGATCGCCTCCAGCCCCCCACGGAAGTCCAGGCGGTCGATGTGCCCTTCCACTGCACCCGCCGCCGTCGCCACCGTCTCCCGCAGTGACGCATCTCCGCCCTGTTCCGCACCGGGCTCGGGGACCTGCCCCTGGAAGTGGCGCTGCACCAGCGCCAGGGTGCGGTGCAGGAGGTTGCCGTAGTCGTTGGCCAGGTCGGCGTTGAAGCGATGCACCAGGGCGGGCTTGTTGAAGTCGCCGTCCTGCCCGAAGGGGATCTCCCGCAGCAGGAAGTAGCGCAGGGCATCCACCGCCACGCCCACCTCCGCGCCGGATGCGCGGGCCAGCTCCTCGCTGAGCGCCCGCGGGTCGATGACGATTCCCAGGGACTTGCTGAAGCGTTGCCCGCCGAAGGTCAGCCAGCCGTGGGCGAAGGTCTGCCGCGGGACGGTGATCCCCGCCGCGTGCAGGAGGATGGGCCAGATCACCGCGTGGAAGCGCACGATTTCCCGGCCCACCAGGTGCACGTCGGCGGGCCAGTAGCGGTGAAACTTCTCAGCATCCTCCCCATAGCCGAGGGCGGAGATGTAGTTGGTCAGAGCGTCGATCCAGACGTAGATGACGTGCCGCGGGTCGAAGGGCACGGGCACGCCCCAGGTGAAGGTGGAGCGGCTCACGGCGATGTCCTTCAGCCCGGCGCGGACGAAGGCCAGGACCTCGTTGCGCGGCCCCTCGGGAGCCACGGCCGTTGGATGGTGCTCCAGGTAGTCGAGCAGCCAGGGGCCGTAGCGGGAGAGGCGGAAGAGGTACGACTCCTCCGCCAGCCACTCCACCGGCCGACCGGTGTGGACGGGGCAGGTGTGCTCGGGCCCCAGCTCCCCCTGGGTATAGAACGTCTCGCAGGCGGTGCAGTACCACCCCTGATAGGTCCCCAGGTAGATATCGCCCTGCTGGTAGAGCTGCTGGAAGATGGCCGCCGCCACCCTCTTGTGCCGCGGCTCTGTGGTCCGGATGAAGTCGTCGTTGGAGATCTGCAGGAACGCCCAGAGGCGGCGGAACTCCCCGGCGATGCGGTCCACCCATTCCTGCGGCGAGACCCCGTGCTCCTCGGCCACCCGCAGGTTCTTGATCCCGTGCTCGTCGGTGCCAGTGAGGAAGAAGACGTCGTAGCCGGCCAGGCGTTTGAAGCGCGCGGCCACATCCGCAGCGATGGTGGTATAGGCGTGTCCGATGTGCGGCACGTCGTTGACGTAGTAGATGGGCGTGGTGATGTAGTAAGTGCGCACGGTTCCCTCCTACGCCCCCAGCGCCTCCCGCGCCAGGCGGGCGCCGGTCACCATGTTCTGCAGCTTGGCGAAGGCCACATCCCAGGAGCGTGTGCGCAGCCCGCAGTCCGGGTTCACCCAGATGCGCTCCGGCCCCAGCACCGTCGCCGCCTGCAGGATCTTCTCCTGCACCTCCTGGGGTGTCTCGATGACGTCGGAGTGGACGTCGATGACGCCCAGGCCGATCTGCCGCCGGTCGCCGAACTCCTGGAAGAGGCTGACGATGTTGTAGTCGCCGGTGTTCTTGAACTCCAAGGTGAGCATCTGTGCGCGCAACTCCAGGATGTGCGGGTACAGCGCCCGGTAGTTGCTGTAGCAAATGTGGATGCTGATCCTGGCGCCCACCCCCTCCGTGGCCGCGTTGAACGCCTCCACCAGGATGGGCACCTCGTCCTGGTGGGTGGCCGCGGCCGGCTCGTCGATCTGGATCCAGTCCGCTCCCGCTGCCACCAGCGCTAGCAGCGTGGGGCGCAGGGCCCGGGTGGCCAGGTCCATGGTGAACCGTCGCTTGGCTTCGTAGTTGCGCCGCCGCAGGTCGGGGATGTCGCCCACCGTACGCAGGTAGTACTCGTTGAACGACCAGTCCGCCAGGGTGTATGGCCCCGTGACCGGCACCTTCACCGGGCGCCGGGCATGCTGCTTGACGAAACGCAGCTCGTCCAGGTGAAACGGCTCGCGCAGCTGCACGCGGTCCACCACCGCCGCCTTGCGGTAGTAGCGGTTGTCGAAGGAGCGGACATGCCCGTAGAACTGGAAGCCGTCGATACGGCGCACCGGATACTCGTACATCTCCACGCGCCGCGCCTCGCCGTCGTAGACCACGTCCAGGCCGGCCGCCTCCAGGAAGCGGATGGCAAACAGCGCCCCCCAGTCGCGGATCGCCTCTCTGGCCCCCTGGCTGCGCTCCCCGCCTGCGGTGAGGAGGCGGCGCAGCTCGTCTGTTCCCTCGATCTGCAGGCGAGCGGCCCAGGTCTCCAGCTCGGCCAGATCTTCCGGCGACGGGCGCACGCCGCGGATGCCCTTGACCAGCCAGGCGGGTTTGGCCAGACTGCCGATCTCCTGCGTCGGAAAGAGTTGTGGCATCGCCCTCACCCCACCAACCGTGTGACCTCCGCCAGCCGCCGGACCTTGGCCACGGCCACCTCGTACGGCAGAAACTCCAGGTCACAGCTGGGCACCACCGCCACCTGCGCGGCGCGCAGCCGCTCGGCCACCCGGCGCACGGTCGCCGCGGTCTGCTGCGGTTCCTCCAGCAGGGAGTTGCGGCCGTCCAGGGCTCCCAGTAGCACGACCTTGTCCCGCGCGTCGCCCACCAGGCGGTCAACCTCCGTGGCGAAGAGGTCGAAGCCGACCTCCTGCACCGGGAAGTGCAGCAGCCCGGGCAGCAGCGGTGCAGCGTCGCCAAAGAAGGTGTAAAGGGCAGTGCGCACGGGCAGGCCGTCGACCACGCGGGCCAGCGCCTGCTGTGCCAGCGGCAGGGCGTCCTCCCGCGGTCGGGCCACCAGCACCGGGTCTGAGAACTGGATATACTGGCAGCCGGCCTCCACCAGGCTGACCGCCTCTGCCCGCAGCACCTCCGCGACGTCGCCCAGCAGGGCCTGCTCGTCCCCGTAGACCCGGTCCTCGGCCAACAGGGCAAAGGTCCAGGGCGACGGGAGGATGGCCTTCCAGGGCCGCCCCGCCAGGGCCTCCACCGCGGTCCAGCGCAGGACGGCTCCCCCCACGGGCCGCAGCGGGGCCTCGATCACAGGGCGGCGGTAGAAAGCGTTGTTGTCGAACCAGCGGGTCACCGGCCCGGCGTGCACCCCGGGCAGCTCATCCGCCAGCGGCCGCAGCAGGTCCTGCCAGCGGAGCTGACCGTCGGTGACGTAGTGCAGGCCGTGCTCCACCTGCAGCGCCACCAGGCGCTGCGCCTGGTCTGCGAACAGGCGCTCCAGCGCGGACCTGTCCACCCGGCCTCGCTCAAACGCCCGCGTGGCCGCAATCAACTCCTCCGACCGAGAAAAGATACCGCTCAGGTGCGCGAACGCCATCGATTCTCCTCTGGTCCCACCCAGGAACAGCCAACACCAAAGAAAAACCCCTCGCCCGAAGGGCGAGAGGATCTCCCGCGCTACCACCTGGATCTGCGCCGGCCTCGCGGCGCGGCGCCTCAGCGGGTACGTCCGGCCAATTCGGCGGAGATACCCTGGCCCGCTATCGGGAGCACCCGGACGGCGCTACTGACGCGCTCTCGTCCCGCGCCTTCGCCCCGCCTGCTCGGAAGCCATGTTCCCTCCGCCTCCGCCGCCGGCTTGCACCCGCCCGGCTCGCTTGGGACCTGAGCGGAGATACTCCCGCTTCCTCACCGCTTAGGCGCAGTGTAGAAGGCGGCGGTGGGCCCTGTCAAGACGCAAGACAACACCAGCACCATGCCACCGCGGCGTCGGATCAAGAGTGGGGTGATGTGCACAGGGCGGTCAGGGCTGACCACCTCCGTGGCGAAAGGGCTCGTCCACTTCCACCTGGAAACCGTTGGCCAGCGCATTGGTCTGGTTGGCCGTGGCGATCACGGCCAGCAGCTCCGCCAGCATCTCGTCGGTCAGGCCCTTCCTCCGGGCGGCGGCGGTGTGGCTGTTGATGCAGTACTGGCATCCGTTGACCACGCTCACGGCGATGTAGACCATCTCCTTGGTCAGTGGGTCCAGCGCTCCGGGAGCCATCACCGCCTTTACGCTCTCCCAGGTCCGCGCCAGCAGCTCCGGCTGCACGGCCAGCGCCTTCCAGAAGTTGTTCACCCAGTCGGTCTGCCGTGTCCTCATGATGTCGTCGTAGATTTGACGCACCGCGGGACTCGCCGCGTCGTACTCAACCAGGTTGACCGTGGCCATCGTTCCCCTCCTTTCGGGTGCCTCCTGTCGCATCTCTTCTGCGCCCACTCCAGCACACATTCCTGTGCTATCGTAGTCGCGAAACGGGAGGGTGACCGATGGCGCGTATTCAGTGGCTGGCGGACGACCTGGTCCTGATCGACACGGAGTACCTGGGGTCCCCCAACTCCATCGCCGCCTACCTGCTGCTCGGCGACCGGCCGGCGCTTATTGAGACCGGCCCCGCCTCCACCGTGGACGAGGTGCTGGAAGGCGTGCGCGCGGCGGGCCTGCATCCCGAGGCTCTGCAGGCGGCGGCCGTCACGCACATCCACCTGGACCACGCCGGGGCGGCCGGCAGCCTGGCGGGGCGGATCCCCCATCTGCACGTCTACGTCCACCCCATCGGGGCGCCGCACCTGGCCGACCCGACCCGCCTGGTGGCCAGCGCCCGCCGCCTCTACGGGGAAGCGCTGGAGACCCTCTTCGGCCACATCGTCCCGGTGCCGGCAGAGCGGGTGCACGCGGTGCAGGACGGCACGATGCTGGAGTTGGGGAGGCGGCGGCTGCGCCTCCTGGAAACCCCGGGACACGCCACCCACCACCTTGCCTACCTGGACGAGACCTCGGGAGACCTGTTCACCGGCGACGCCGCGGGGATGGTCATGCCCGGATCGCGCTACGTCGCCCCCCCGGTGCCCCCGCCCGACCTGGACTTCGCCGCCTGGCGGGGCAGCATCTCCCGCATGCGGGCGGCCCGCCCGCGCCGCCTCCTGCTCACCCACTTCGGCCCGCACCAGGGGGCGGAGGAGCTTCTCACTCAGCTTCAGGACCGGCTGGACGCCCGTGAACGCTTCGCCGCCGAGATCGCTGCCCAGGGGTGGGATGAGGCGGAGGTGGCCGCCCGCTTCGGCGCTATCGTGGCCACGGAGATGGCGGAGGTGGGGGCGCAGGCACCGGCGAGGGGCTTCGAGGCGGTAATGCCGGCGCGCAACAACGTGCTGGGACTCCTGCACTATGCCACGCGTCGACTTGGACCTGCACGCCCACGGGCCTAGCCCACGGGGCAGGGCAGGCGATCCGGACCCAGGCAGGCTCACCCGCTGGGGCCGGCCTGCAGCAATCCCATTCGGTGCAGCAGCTCCGCCAGCCGGGCGCGGGCCTCGTCGGTGAGGGAGACAGCCGGGGGGCGCACGGTAGGGTGCTCGATCAGGCCGGCCAGCGTCATCGCCTCCTTCACCACGACGAAGAAGGGAGCGCCCAGGTCGTAGAGGGCGGGGAGGTGGAGACGTTGCCGCATCAGGTCGGCGGCCTCCGCCAGGTCGCCGCGCCGCCAGGCCTCATAGACCGCCACCGAGACCTGCGGCACCACGTTGGCCAGGCCGGGGATGGCTCCGTCGCCGCCCAGCAGCAGCGTGTTCAGCAGGTGATACTCAAATCCGCACAGCACGCTGAAGTCTGGACGCTGCGGGCGGACCAGAGCCAGCACCTGGGCCAGGTGCCCGATGCTGTCCAGCGTCTCCTTGATGCCGGTCAGGTTGGGCAGCTCCTCTGCCAGTCGGGCGATCAAGGCCGGGGGCAGGTTGCGCCCGCTCACCGCCGGAAAGTTGTAGATGAGCACCGGCAGGTCCACCGCCCGGGCCACGGCGCGGTAGTGCATCTGCACCGCGGCGTCGGAAAGGATCCAGTAGTACGGAACGATCACCAGCGCACCTGAGGCTCCCAGCTCCTGGGCCTCGCGGGCGTAGCCGATGACCTCCTCCGTCCCGGTCCCGGCGCAACCTACCAGCACCGGGACGCGACCGCGTGTCTGGTCGACGACGGCCCGGACGACCTGCCGCCGCTCCGCCGCGGTGAGGTGCATCACCTCCCCGGTAGTCCCAAGCGCCAGCAGCCCGTGCACGCCCCCGGCCAGCAGCCGCTCCACGTGCCGCCGCATAGCCTCCTCATCGAAGCGAGCCTGCCGGTCGA
>JAVKIA010000014.1:58059-62567 GCA_031459715.1 Armatimonadota bacterium
GGGTCACCAGCGGCGGGATAATGTCGGCGAACCGGCGGGTCGAGGCGTCCGAGGCGTTCCGGCCCGGTGCCAGGGTGGCCAGGTAGCCGGCGAGGACCTGGCGCGCCCGGTCGGCGTCTTCCGCCGCGACCAGGATGTCGCCCCAGACCCCCGAGGCGCTGGCAATGACCGCCGCATAGCCAGGGACCTGGCGGGAGCGTACCCAGACGCGCAACCCCGCCGCGCGCAGCGCCTGCTCTACGGCCAGGGCCTCCACCTCGGTGGCCGCCCGGTGGACGCGCACCACATCGGCGGGTGCGGACAGCCAGCGCTTCACGGCCGGGACGGCGTCACGGAGGGGGTCAGCTGCAGGGCGAGCTGGTAGGCTCTGCGGCGGGGGATGCCGTAAGCTTCGGCCAGATTGCGGGCGGCGTCGCGGCGGGACATCCCGGCGCGAAGCAGGCGGCGCAGGTAGTGCGCCGGCTCCTGGCCAGCAGCACTGCCGGCCGGAGGACGGGCGGCGAGGTCGGTCGGGCGGCGGAGGGCCGCCCCTTCCACCACCAGGGTGATCTCCCCTCGCAGCCGTCTCTCAGCGATCCGGCAAGCCAGGTCCGGAAGAGGGCCGCGCAGGACCTCCTCGTGCACCTTGGTCGCCTCCCGCACCAGGGCCGCCCGCCGCGGACCCAGGACCGCCGCCGCATCCGCCAGCGTCTCGTGGACCCGGTGTGGCGCCTCGAAGAAGACCAGGGTGGCGGGGATGCCTGCCACCTCTCGCAGCGCCCGCTGCCGCGCTTTCCGCGTCCGCGGAAGGAAGCCCAGGAAGAGGAAGCGCTCTGCGGGCAGCCCGGCCACGCTGAGGGCTGCGGTGACGGCGCTGGGCCCAGGGACCGGGATCACCGCCACTCCCGCGGCAACCGCCTGCGTCACCAGGTGGAATCCCGGGTCGGAGATTCCGGGCATCCCGGCGTCGCTGACCAGGGCCACATCTTCGCCCGCCAGCAGGCGGCGCACCAGCTGGGGCGCCCGCTCCCGCTCGTTGTGCTCGTGGTAGGAGACCAGCGGCCTGGTGATCCCGTGGCGCTGCAGCAGAGTGCGCGTGTGGCGCGTATCCTCGCAGGCAATCACGTCCACCGCGCCCAGCACCCGCAGGGCGCGAAGGGTGACATCCTCCAGGTTGCCGATGGGTGTGCCCACCACGTAGAGGGTACCCACTAGCGCCATTCTAGGAGCGGGCGTGGGGCCGGTCAAAGAAAGCCGGGCGGTCCGGGGCCGGGGGATTCCTTGTGTATCCCGCAGAATGTCTGGAAGTCACCGCCGGGAGAAGCCGCGCATGACCGACGCTTTGGGAACGGCCACACTGGAGCTGGGCGGACTGCGGGACCGGGCCCGCCGCATCACCCTGACCCTCTTCATCACGCAGAGCCTGGGCTCTGCCGCCACCATCGCCATCTTCCCCATTGTGGCCATCATCGGCGCCCGGCTGAGCGGGCGGGTGGCCTGGGCCGGCGTGCCTGCCACCTGCTACCTGCTGGGCAGCGCGCTCTCCGCCTTCCTCTGGGGGCAGGTGATGGACCGCCGGGGACGACGGCCCGCGCTGCTGGCGGGGACGAGCACGGGTGCCGCCGGAGCGGCGCTGGCCGGTGCCGCCACCATCGGCGGGTCCTTCGCCGTCTTCCTCCTGGGCTCGCTCCTGATCGGCAGCGCCACCGCAGCGGTGCAACTCGCCCGTTTCGTCGCGGCGGAGGTACACCCGCCGCAGGAGCGGGGCAGGGCCATCGCCCGGGTGGTCCTGGGGGGAACGGTGGGCGCAGTGGCCGGACCGCTGCTGGCCGGACCGATGGCCGGCCTGGCCGGTCGCGCCGGCGTGGACGAGCTGGCCGGCCCTTACGGGGCGACGCTGGCGCTCTTCGCCCTGGCCGCGGCGGTGATCTTCGTCTGGCTGCGCCCCGAGCCGCGCGACCTCGCCCGCCACCTGGGGGGCCCGTCGCTGCGCTCCGCCGCCACCGGCGCTCCGGGCCGGCCCATTCTGGAGATTCTGCGGCAGCGGCCGGCCCTGCTGGCCGTGCTGGCCATGGCCTTCGGCCAGCTCACCATGGTCATGCTCATGGTGATCACCCCACTGCACATGCGAAACCACCAGCACCCGCTGACGCACATCTCTTTCGTTGTCTCTGCGCACGTGGTGGGTATGTACCTCTTCTCCGTCGTCTCGGGCCGCCTGGCCGACCGCTGGGGGCGGAGCCCGGTCATCGCCACCGGGGCCGGCGTCCTGACTCTGGCTGCGCTGGCCGCGCCGCGCTCGCCGGAGGTGGTTCCGCTGGCGGCGGCGCTCTTCCTGGTGGGCCTGGGCTGGAACTTCTGCTTCGTGGGCGGGTCGTCGCTGCTGGCAGACCAGCTCTCCCCGGAGGAGCGCGGGCGGGCCCAGGGATTCAACGACCTGCTCATCGGGCTCTCCTCGGCGGGGGGAAGCTTCGGCAGCGGGCTGGTGTTCGCCGCGGTCGGCTACGCCACCATGGGACTGGCGGCCGCCGGGGTTGCGCTCACCCTGCTGGCACTGACGCTGTGGGGGCGGTTCGGCCGCCGGAGGGCGTTTGCGCCGTCACCCTAGCCGCCCCCGTCGATGTGCGCAGCGAATTCGCCCGACCTTGAGATACGCCGCCACAGCAGTCAGGCCCGCGCCGCGCCGGCCACCGGGCGGCGCAGCAGGCCGGCCAGCAGCAGGACGGCGGCGGATTTGTCCAGCGGAGTGTTCAGGTTGCCGCACTTGGGCGACTGGATGCAGGAGGGGCAGCCCTCCTCGCAGGGGCAGGAGGTGATGGCCTCCAGAGTGGCGGCCATCACCTGATCCAGCAGCGCATACCCCTTCTCGGTAATGCCCACCCCGCCGGGGTGCCCGTCGTAGATGAAGATGGTGGGCACGCCGGTCTGGGGATGGCGGGGGTAGGAAACGCCGCCCAGGTCCCAGCGGTCGCACATGGCAAACAGAGGCAGCAGCCCGATGGCCGCATGCTCCACCGCGTGGATGCCCCCCGCCAGGTCCAGTCCGCGCTCGTCCAGGGCGCGCTGCAGCTGGGGCGGGACGGCGAACCACAGGGCCGTGGTGGAGAGGGTCTGGGCGGGGAGGTCCAGCTCCTCGCTGCCCAGCACCGCCTCGGAGAAGAGCTGCTTGCGTACGAACCCGGTGACCTGGCTGGTCACGTCCACGTCGCCGAACCAGGCGGTGGTAGGACCCCAGGCGCGCTGCGCCCGTGGCCGGAGGATGGCCACGTCGGTGAGTACCCGGGGCTGTGTGTAGTGGTCGGCGGCGCTGGGGGTAACGTATGCCGCCCGCTCCCCCAGGTCCAGGCGGCGGACGACGTAGCTCTCGCCCTGGTGCAGGTAGACCGCCCCCGGGTGCACCTGCTCGAAGGCCCGCACGGCATCCACGGTCCCCAGCAGCCGACCCGCAGCCACGTCGATGATGCGGAAGGTGTCACCGGAAGCGGCGCGCACCTCCACTTCGGACGCGGGGTAGCGTCGCCGCGCCGCCCAGTACCAGCGGTCGCGCCGTCGGATCAGGTCGCCGTGCTCCGCCAGGATCTCCGCCACCTCACCCACCCGCGGACCGAAGAACTCCCGGTCCTCCTCACTGAGTGGGACCTCCGCCGCCGCGCAACGCAGGTGGGCGGCCAGGATGTAGGGGTTCTCCGGATCGATCACCGCGTGCTCGGCGGACCGGCTGAAGAGGTAGTCGGGGTGGCGCATCAGGTACTGGTCCAGGGCATCGTCCAGGGCGATCAGCACCGCCAGCGAGGCCTCCCGCCCCCGCCCCGCCCGGCCGATGCGCTGCCAGGTGCTGGCGATCGTCCCCGGGTAGCCAACCAGCACAGCGGCGTCCAGGCCGCCCACGTCGATGCCCAGCTCCAGGGCGCTGGTGGAGACAACCCCCACCAGCTCCCCCCGGAAGAGCCGCTGCTCGATGCGCCGACGTTCCTGCGGCAGGTAGCCGGCGCGGTAGGGGCTGATCCGCCGCGCCACGTATGGCGCCTCCCGCTCCAGGCGCGCCGTCGCATAGCGGTAGATCAGCTCGGTGACCTTTCGCGCCTTGGTGAAGACGATGGTGCGGATGCCCCGGGCCACCAGGGCGCTGAAGAGCCAGGTGGCCTCCGTATAGGAGCTGCGCCGCTGCAGGTGAGCTGCATCCAGGAAGGGAGGGTTCCACAGCACCACCTCCCGCGGCCCCTGCGGTGCACCGCCGTCGGCGATCACCATCACCCGCTCCCCCAGCAGGCGCCTGGCGAACTCCTCGGGATTGGCGATGGTAGCGGAGGCGCAGATGAACTGAGGGCGTGCCCCATACAGCGCGCAGACCCGGCGCAGCCGCCGCAGGATGTTGGCCACGTTGGAGCCGAAGACGCCGCGGTAGATGTGCATGTCGTCGATGACCACGAAGCGCAGGCGGCGGAGGAACTCCGTCCAGCGCCCGTGCTGGGGCAGGATGCCCACGTGCAGCATGTCCGGGTTGGTGAGGAGGATGTGGGCCTGCGCCC
>JAVKIA010000015.1 GCA_031459715.1 Armatimonadota bacterium
GCATGGGTGATCGCCGCCGTCAACGTGGTCTTCCCATGGTCCACGTGCCCAATGGTCCCTACGTTCACGTGCGGCTTCGTCCGCTCAAACCTGGGCTTGGCCATCTCCGTCCTCCACCATCGAGTGCATCCTGCTCACTGCCCTGCCCCCACGGCCTGACCGCGGATGGCCTCCGCCATGGCCGGGGGAACCTCTTCGTAGTGCGAGGGTTCCATGGTATAGGTGGCCCGCCCCTGGGTGGCGGAGCGCAGCGCCGTGGCGTAGCCAAACATCTCCGCCAGCGGCACCAGAGCCCGGACCAGCCGCGAGGTCCCCTGCTGCTCCATGGCCACGATGCGGCCGCGGCGGGCGTTTAGGTCGCCGATCACCTCCCCCATGTACGGCTCGGGGGTGATCACCTCCACGCGCATGATGGGCTCCAGCAGCACCGGCTGTGCCCGCTGCACCGCCTCCTTGAACCCCTGGGAGGCCGCGATCTTGAAGGCCATCTCGCTGCTGTCTACCTCATGGTAGGAACCATCCAGCAGCAGCACGCGGACGTCCACCACGGGATACCCGGCCAGGATGCCGCTCTCCGCCGCCTCGCGGACACCTGCCTGCACGGCGGGGATGAACTCCCGGGGGATGCGCCCTCCGCTGATCCGGTCCACGAACTCGTACCCGCCGCCCCGGGGCAGCGGCTCCACCTGCAGCACCACATGGCCGTACTGGCCGCGGCCGCCGGTCTGGCGCACGTACCGCCCCTCGGCCCGGGCGGCCTGCCGCACCGTCTCTTTGTAGGCCACCTGGGGCCGGCCCACGTTGGCCTCCACCTTGAACTCCCGCAGCAGCCGGTCGACGATGATCTCCAGGTGCAGCTCACCCATGCCGGAGATGAGGGTCTGACCTGTCTCGGGGTCAAAGCGCACCTTGAAGGTAGGGTCCTCCTCCGCCAGCTTGGCCAGAGAGGCGGTGAGGCGGTCCTCGTCGGCCTTGGTCTTCGGCTCCACCGCCACGGCGATCACCGGCTCGGGGAACTGCATGGCTTCCAGGACTACCGGCGCGCCCTCGTCGCAGAGGGTGTCGCCGGTAGTGGTCAGGCGCAGCCCCACCGCCGCCACCACGTTCCCCGCGGAGACCGCGGGGATGTCCTCCCGGTGGTTGGCGTGCATCTGCAGGATGCGGGAGACCCGCTCCCGCGCCCCCTTGTTGGCGTTATAGACGTACGACCCGGCCTCCAGGCGCCCGGAATAGACGCGGAAATAAGTCAGCTTGCCCACGTATGGATCGGTGACGATCTTGAAGGCCAGTGCAGCAAAGGGCGCGTCCTCACGGGGCTGCCGCAGAGCCGGCTGGCCGCTGCGCGGGTCGACCCCCCGCACCGGCGGCAGGTCCAGGGGTGAGGGCAGGAAGTCAATGATGGCGTCCAGCAGGGGCTGCACCCCCTTGTTGCGGAAGGCGGAGCCGCAGAGCACCGGCACCAGCGCAGAGCTCAGGGTGCCCCGGCGCAGCCCGCGGCGGATCTCCTCCTCGCCGATGGGCCAGCCCTCCAGGTAGCGGTGCAGCAGCTCCTCGTCCTGCTCCACCGCCGCCTCCACCAGCTCCTCCCGCAGCCGCTGCGCCAGCCCCCATAGCTCCGGGGGGATCTCCGTCTCGTCGGAGCGCGTTCCCAGGTCGTCCAGGTAGATGATGGACTTGAACCGGATCAGGTCCACCACGCCGCGGAAGCCATCCTCTGCGCCGATGGGCAGCTGCACGGGCACCGGATGCGCCCCCAGGCGCTCCCGCAGCATCTGCACCACGCGCAGGAAGTCGGCGCCGCTGCGGTCCATCTTGTTGACGAAGACGATACGCGGCACACGGTAGCGGTCGGCCTGGCGCCACACCGTCTCCGACTGCGGCTGCACCCCCTCCACGGCCGTGACCAGGACCACCGCCCCGTCCAGCACCCGCAGCGAGCGCTCCACCTCCACGGTGAAGTCCACATGCCCGGGGGTATCGATGATGTTGATGCGGTGCCCGCGCCAGGTGCAGGTGGTCGCCGCCGAGGTGATGGTGATGCCCCGCTCCCGCTCCTGGACCATCCAGTCCATGGTGGCCGAGCCCTCGTCCACCTCGCCGATGCGGTGCACCCGTCCCGTGTAGAAGAGGATACGCTCGGTGGTGGTCGTCTTGCCCGCGTCGATGTGGGCGACGATCCCGATGTTCCTGGTTTTCTCCAGTCCGACCGGCGTCACGGCCATCAGCGTCGTTGCCAAGGTCTGTCCTCGTCTCGGTTCTGCTGCACCGCGGTCACCAGCGATAGTGGGCGAAGGCCTTGTTGGCCTCGGCCATGCGGTGGGTGTCCTCGCGCTTCTTCACCGCGCCCCCCTGGCCCACCGAAGCGTCCAGAATCTCCGCCGCCAGCTTGGCCGGCATGCCCCGACGGTCTCGCCGCTGGCGGGCGAATTCCGTCAGCCAGCGAAGGCCCAGGGAGAGCCGCCGCTCCGGCCGCACCTCAATGGGCACCTGGTAGGTGGCTCCGCCCACGCGCCGCGGCCGCACCTCCAGCAGAGGCATGACGTTGCCCAGGGCCTTGTCCAGCACCTTGACCGGGTCCTGGCCCGACTTGCTCTTCACCTCGTCCAGTGCCGCATAGACGATGCGCTCGGCCAGGCTCTTCTTCCCCCGCTGCATCACCTTGTTGATCAGCCGCTGCACGGTTACGTTGCCGTACAGGGGGTCAGGGGGGATCACCCGCCGGGGAGCCGGTCCCTTTCTGGGCATGCTGCCTCCCTCGCCCTACGCCTTCTTGGGGCGCTTGGCCCCGTACTTGGAGCGTCCGCGCCGCCGCTCCGCAACCCCGGCCGCATCCAGCGTGCCCCGGATGATGTGGTAGCGGATGCCGGGGAGATCACGCACCCGACCCCCCCGGACCAGCACCACCGAGTGCTCCTGCAGGTTGTGCCCGATGCCGGGGATGTACGCGGTGACCTCCTTGCCCGTGGTCAGCCGCACCCGGGCGATCTTGCGCAGCGCGGAATTGGGCTTCTTCGGGGTGGTGGTCTTCACCTGAATGCACACCCCACGCCGCTGCGGATTCCCGGCCAGGGCCGGGGACTTGGTCCGCGGTGGTGTCCGCTGGCGGCCCAACCGCACCAGCTGCGCAGTTGTCGGCATCCTCTCCTCCTTCCACACTTCATGCGGCGGCCTGCCGCCGCACACATAGAAGCCCTCCGCCACGGGGGAAGAGGGCGATCACCGCCGCGCGATGTCCGGCGCGGTGGCGCCGGATTATCGCAAGCCTTCTCCGCCGCTATAGAGCCTGCGCCATACGAGGCACCGGAGATGGTGCCCTGCGGCGCATCCCAGGTACTCTCCGGGGACCTAAGTAGAGGCTACGCGCTGGAGAGCCCCGATTGTCGCGCTACGCCCCCGGCGGCGTCGGCGGCTCCAGCACCGCGGCCGCAGCCGCGCCCACGGCAATCCCGCAGGCCCGGCCCAGCTCCCGCATGGAGTCCACCTCCACGAGGGGCACTCCCCGCTCCTGAGCGGCGCGGATAACCGGCTCGGTCACCTTCCGGTCGGCATCTCGCGCCACCAGGACCAGCCGCGCCCGCCCCCCGCGAACCGCCTTGGCCGTCTGGCTGGCGCCAACCGCCCGCGCCTCGGCGGCCCGGATCTGCTCCAGGGGCGGAAGCGTGGCGGCCATCGCTCAACCTTACGAAGGATAGCACCCGCTTCCGGGGATGTCAAAGACCCCTGCCTGCTAGTTGAAGAGCCGTTCGGGGAAGCCCTGGGGGGCAGCCGGATACGGGGGAGGTCTAAATCCCGGGGCACTTGGCTATAACCTTGTGAGAACCCGGGGGGCAGCTTGGGGCAGGAGCTCCCGCTTACGTCCGGGCATCGGGGAGGGCATCCACGCCGATGCTGCTCCCCCTTGGCGCCAGGGAGACACAATGGCGAAGACCGCACGCACGGCGGGTTCCCCCCTGCAGCGGCGGCTCCTCGCACTGCTGGACGACCACGCCGGCGACCGGGACCAGGTGACGGCGGCGAGCCTGGCCGCGAGCCTGGCCGTGTCGGTAGCGGAGGTCGAGGCCGAGCTGGAGAGCCTGGTCCTGCTGGGCAACCTCATCCGCACCAGCGGGGAGGATGGCCAGGTGCGCTACAGCCCGGCCCCGCGGCGGAGGCTCCTGGGGCACATGCTGGTGGACGCCGGCCTGATCAGCGAAGCCCAGCTCCAGGAGGCGCTGGCCGAGCAGCAGCAGACCGGGGAGCGGCTGGGGCGCATCCTGGTCGACCGGGGGTACGTGAGCAAGCAGGCCCTGGGGCAGATGCTGGAGGCGCAGCGGGGCGTCCCCTACCTCAACCTGTCCACGTACCCCATCGACGAGAAGCTGGTGCGGGAGCTGCCGGAGTGGGTGATCCTGCAGCACAAGGTCGTGCCTGTGGCCCGCGTGCGGCAGGAGGTCCACCTGGCCATGCTGGACCCCACGGATGTCTTGGCCATCGACACGGTGGCGCGGATGCTCGGGGGGCGGGTCCGCCCTTTCCTCACCACGGAGCGCGACTTCGACTGGGCGGTAACCAGGTACCTGGACGTGCGGCGGCGGGTCGGGGAGAGCCTTCTGGCGGTGCCCGAGGAGCCCGACAGCCCGCCCGGCGCGGCGACCGTGGTGACCGAGGCGGCCGACGCTCCGCCCGTGGTGCGGGTGCTTAACTCCATCCTGGGAGACGCGGTGCGCATTGGAGCCACGGACATCCACATCGAGCCGGATGCCGATCAGGCTCGGGTTAGGATGCGGGTGGACGGGCTCCTGCACGACAAGGCGACCCTGCCCCCGGGGGTGGCCGGCGCGGTGATCTCCCGTCTGAAGGTCCTTGCCGGCGTGGACATCGCAGAGCGTCTGCGGCCCCAGGACGGCCGCATCCTCCTGGAGATCGAGGGGCGGCAGTACGACTTGCGCCTGGCTACGGTGGGCACCGCCTACGGGGAGCGCGCCGCCGTCCGGTTGCTGAACACTCAACAGGTCCTGCTGGGCCTGGAGCGGCTCGGCCTCTTCCCCCAGCAGCAGGCTGTCCTGGAGCGTCTGCTGGCCCGACCCCACGGGATGCTCCTGGTCACCGGACCCACCGGCAGCGGCAAGACCACCACCCTCTATGCCGCCCTGCGCCACATCAACGCCCGCACCCGCAACATCATGACCATTGAGGATCCGGTGGAGTACCGCCTGCCGGGGATTACCCAGATCCCGGTGCGGGAGAAGGCGGGGGTGACCTTCGGCCTGGGACTGCGGGCCATCCTGCGGCAGGACCCCGACGTGGTCATGGTGGGGGAGATCCGCGATGCTGAAACCGCCACCATCGCCGTCCAGGCCGCCCTCACCGGCCACCTGGTACTGTCCACGCTCCACACCAGCCACGCCGCCGGTGCCCTGGTGCGCCTGCTGGACATGGGCATGGAGCCCTACCTGCTGACCTCTTCGGTCCTGGCGGTGGTGGGTCAACGGCTCCTCCGGGTTCTCTGCACTGCCTGCCGACGGCGGGGCAGGGCCAGCGCCGAGGAGGCGGAGATGCTGCGGGGCCAGGGGGAGCACCCGCGCCTCTTCCGGCCCGCAGGTTGTCCCGAGTGCGGAGACCTGGGCTACAAGGGACGCACTGGCATCTTCGAGATCATGGCCATGACCGAGGACCTCCGCGAACTGGTCCTGCAGCGCCGGCCGGCCAGCGCACTGCAGGCGACTGCTGTGGCCGCGGGCATGCAGACGCTGCAGGAGTCGGCGCGGCGCAAGGTCCTGGAAGGGATTACCAGCACCGAGGAGTACCGCCGCCTGCTCCTGGCGGAGGAGGGATGATGCCCACCTACGAGTACCTCAGCCGCGACGCGCGGGGCCTGCTGGTCAGGGGGCAGGTGGAGGCAGAGGACGCCGCCCGCGCCCGGGCGCGGTTGCGGGAGCAGGGGCTCTACGTCACCTCGCTGCGCATCGCGGGCGCTGGCCTGTGGCGCGGCCCTCGTCGTCCCCAGCCGGCGGAGGTCGCCCTGCTGACGCACCACCTGGCTATGCTGCTGGCAGCCGGCGTGCCTCTCTCTCCCGCCCTGGATACCCTGGCGGAGCAGACGGAGGATCCCGGGACGCGCAGCATCCTGTGGGACCTGGCGCAGGACATCAAGGAAGGAAAGAGCCTTTCTGCGGCCCTGGGGGGCTATCCCGACCTCTTTCCCGCCCTCTATGTGGGAATCGTGCGCAACGGCGAGTTGAGCGGCCGGCTGGACGAGGCCCTGGGCCGGCTGGCCGCCTACCTGGAGCGGGATCAGGAGTTCCGCCGCCGGGTGCGGGAGGCGCTGGTCTACCCGGGACTGGTCCTGGCCCTGGCGGGGATCGTCGTGGTCGTCTTCCTCACCTTCATCATCCCCGCTTTCGACCGGGTCTACCGCAACAGCGGAGCGCGCCTCCCCCTGGCGACCCGGGCCCTGGTGGCCAGCAGCACCCTCTTCCGCCACAACCTCCCTCTGGCCGCCCTGGCCGGAGCAGCGATCCTGCTGCCGCCTGCGCGGCGGGCGCTGTGGGAGACCATCGCCGGGCCGGCCCGGCGCCTGGTCCTGCGGCTGCCCCAGGCGGCCTCGCTGGCCCGGACCGTCGCCCTCTCCCGCTTCGTCCACGCCCTGGGGGCGATGCTGCAAAGCGGTGTCCCCGTGCTGACGGCGCTGGAGGTGGCCGGGGAAGCGGTGGGGACAGCGGACTTTCGCACCGCCATACGCGAGCTGGCAGCTCGTGTCAGCGGCGGGTGCCGGCTGGGCGACTCCCTGCGCCAGACCGGAATGTTCCCGCCAATGGTCGTACGAATGGTGGCGCTGGGGGAGGAGTCCGGCCGGCTGGACGAGATGCTGCAGCGCGCCGGCGCAGTCTTGGACCGGGAATTCGAGCTATGCATGCGCCGCCTCCTCACGTTCCTGGAGCCGGCGCTGACCCTGCTGCTGGGCGGGGTCATCGGGGCAATTCTCCTGGCGCTGTACCTGCCCATCTTCGGCCTGTCCCGGGCGTTGGTGCGCTGAAGGACCGGAGGAGGTCATGAGCAGCCGATGGGGAGGCGACACCAACCGGTAAGGAGGGTGGTTCCCTCATTGCACGGTCTGGCAGAGTCTCTCAGCCAGCAACCATGCCTGCCTTTGTAACGCACCAACAGTACAGCAAGGAGGGATGGAGGATGCGGCAATGGTCTGGTGAAGGCGGCTTCACATTCGTCGAGGTGCTGGCGGTGGTGCTGCTGCTGGGGATCCTGGTCCTGGTGGCGCTGCCCAACTACTTCGGGGCGGAGAACGACGCGCGGCGACAGGTGGACCGGGCCAACGTCCGGGCCATCAACGCGGCGCTGGCGCTCTACCGGTTCCGCAACAACGGGAGCTGCCCGGTGGCGGCCGAGCCCGGGACGACGTTTACCGAGTTCCTGGCCGACACCACCTACTTCCCGGACGGCGCGCCCACCGACCCGTGGACCGGCAGCAGTGCAGCGTACGGCACCACGTATGACGCCACCCTGTGCCGGGTGCAATTGAGCGCGGGCGGCGTCAACCACGACGCCAGCAGCTCCAGCGGCCACGGCCCGTAGCCTCGAGGCCGGGCGACCGCGGTCTCTTCACAGGGGCGGCCTCCGGGTGTGAAGGTACCGGTGCGCCCTGGCGGCTTCTCCTTCCTGGAGCTGCTGGTGGTTGTGGGCCTTCTGGCCATCTTGCTGGTCGTGGCGCTGCCGCAGCTGTTCGCGCCGGAGGAGCTCGGCGTGGAGACGACCGCTCGGCAGGTGGCCGCCGACCTAGTCCTGGCCCGCCGCCTGGCCATCGCCCGCCGGATGCCGTACGTGGTCTCCTTCGCACCCCCCGGAGGTCCGTACACCGCATACACGGTCGCGCCCCAGGGCGGCGCGCCGGAGCCAGACTTCCCCAAGAGCCTGCCGGAGGGGATCGCGGTCACCGGCAGCGACCTGGTGACCTTCCAGCCCTCGGGCGCAGCGTCTGCGGCCGCCCGCCTGAGGTTCGCCGCTGGCGGGGCGACTGCACAGGTCGACGTGGCGGCGGGCACGGGAAGGGTCCGGGTCAGCGCACCGTGAGGCCGCGGGGCGGAGTGGCGAAAACGCAGGCGGTCACCGCAAGGCCCCAAGGCGTCGTTATGGCGCAGGCCGGCATCACCCTGGTCGAGCTCCTGGTGGCGGCGCTGCTGGTGGGCCTGGCCCTCGTGCCGCTAGTGCACCTCTACCCGGGGCTTCTGGAGGCCAACCGGGAAGGGGAGACGGCAATGCGCCTGGGCGTGGCCGCTTCCCGCAAGCTGGAGGAGCTCGTCGCCGCCATGCGCAGCGATATCGACGCCGTCTCCTCAGGGGCAGAGGGCTGTGGCGACCTGCCCGCGTGCCGCCTGGAGTGGACGGTCCAGTCCGAGCAGTCCAGCCCCACCCCGGGGGTGGGCGCGCTGAAGAGCGTGGGTGTGCGGGCGTGTGCAGACGCCGACGGCAGCCTGACCTGCGACGCTGGCGAGACGCAGGTGCGCTATGACACCAGGGTCACCTCGCGGCCCTAGGCTCCGCTGCGGTGAGGCCGGCCTCTCCCTGGTCGAGGTCCTCCTTGCCGTGCTCCTCCTCTCGCTTGTGGTCGGCGGGCTGCTGCCGCTGCTCGGCGGCGCCGAGGGATCGTACCAGGAGACGCGGCGCCGCCAGGAGCTGGTGCAGAATGCCCGCGTGGCGCTGGACCTGCTGCTGCGCCAGGTGCGGGCGGCCGAGTCCTTCCGGGTGATCTCCCCCGGGCTGATCCGCCTGACCCTCTTCTGGGGAGACGGCAGCGGGGCCATGCCTACAGTGGAGTACGTGCTGGACGGGACTGGCGGCGAGCTGTCATACCGCTGGAGCAACGACTGGGACTACCGGCGGCAGATCACGGTGACCGCGGTGCAGACCACGCCGGCAGGGTACGCCGTCCCTGTGGTTGTCGACCACGCCGCTCTGGTCGCCGCCGGCAAGAGCCTTCCCGGGGGCGAAGACGTGCGGATCAAGTACTGGAACGGGACGGCGATGGCGGAGCTGGACCGGGTGCTGGATCCCCTCTCTACCTGGAACACCTCTGCGGTGAAGCTGTGGTTCCCCCTGCGGGCCCCTATCGTCTCCGGGCAAGCCGACGCCGGCTACTACCTCTACTACGGCAACCCTGCGGCCCCGCCACCCCCGGCCCGCGGGGACAACGTCTTCCTGGACTATGAGGACGGCAGCACCCTCGGCGGCTGGATACGCAGGGATCCCTGCGCCCCCGCGCCCCCTGCCGGGTATGCACCCTCTGCCGACGGCTTCGTCTTCCAGACAACTAGCGGCAACAACTGTTACCGGCGGCTGAGCAAGAACGTCCCCCACGAGGACGTGGAGATCTTCTGGGGATCCCGCAGCGGCGCGCCGGGGGATCGGGCAGCCAACGACCGGCATGTGGTGGGTGTGGGGGCCAGGCTCAGCGCCTCCGGCGCCGGCTACCTGGTAGTCCCGGGCGAGGATCTCAACCGTCGCCTGCGCATCCGGGAGGTCACCGCCTGGAACGTCGACGGAAGCATCCTGGCCCAGACCGCCCGGAATGCGACCCTCTACCGTGTGATCCCGGGGAGAGACTACTACGCGCGCTTCTCCCTGGTGGGTTCGACCCTGCAGGCCAAGTTCTGGCCGGCCAGCACCGCCGAGCCCGCGGGGTGGATGCTCTCCGCTGCGGACGCCACCTACGCGGCGGGGGCGTACTATGCCCTGGTGGACGGCCACGACGCCCCCCAGGATCACCGCCACCGCCGGGTGATCGTCCGCCCCCGGGTGCAGCTCGAGCCCCTCCTCGCCCTGGGCGGTGAGGTTTCAGGGACGCGCCCGGACGCCCTGGAGGCGCTGGCGGGACCGATCCGCTCCATGACGGTGACCTGCTTTGCCCCCAACGGGGCCCCGCTGGACTGCTCCCAGACCCCGCAGGTGCGCAGCGTGCAGGTTACCCTGGTGGTCATGGATCCCGACGGCCGGGTCCCCGATCTGGCTGTGAGCGGCCGGGCCTTCCGTCAGGCACCGTGAGGACGCCGACTTCGCGCCACCTCATCACCCGGGAGAGGCCGCTGGGGGAGGAGGGGGTGGCTCTGCCGCTTGCCCTGCTGGTGCTGCTCGTCCTGTCGATCCTGGCCGTGGCGCTGGCGGAGATGACGGCGGCGGAGGTGGACGTGGGCAGGTGGACGCGCTGGGACCAGCAGGCCCAATACCTGGCCCAGGCGGCCATAGAGCATCAGGTCTACGCCCTGAAAGCCGACAAGGCTGCCGCCGCCGTGGGGCCAGTCAACTACCCGGCCACGCCGGGAGCTGAGTACTGGTACAGCACCACCCTGACCTGCCTGCTGCAGTGCGCCGCGGATCGGGAAGTGCGCCGCTGGCGCATCATAGGGACGGGAGAGATCCGGACACCGGGGGGCGCCGTCCTGCAGCGCCGCGCCGTGCGGGCCGAGGTGGAGATCGCCTACGCCTGGGGATCGGCGGGCCCCACCGCCGGCTTCATCGTCCCCGCGACCGTGACCTACCTCCGGTGGGAGGAGGTCTACCCCTGACTACAGCTCGGCCGAGATCCTGATGTTGCGGTAGCGGGACATCCCGGTGCCCGCCGGGATGAGCTTGCCGATGATCACGTTCTCCTTCAGCCCGATCAGCGGGTCGACCTTCCCCTTGGTCGCCGCGTCGGTGAGGACGCGGGCCGTCTCCTGAAAGCTGGCGGCGCTGAGGAACGAATCGGTGGCCAGGGAGGCCTTGGTGATCCCCAGCAGGGTCGGCCGGGCCTGCGCCGGCTCCTTACCCTCGGCGATGGCCCGGGCGTTCTCCTCCTCGAACTCGAACTTGTCCACCAGCTGCCCCGGCAGAAATTCCGTGTCGCCGGCCTCCTCGATCTTCACCCGACGCAACATCTGCCGCACGATGATCTCGATGTGCTTGTCGTTAATGTCCACACCCTGGGAGCGGTAGACGGACTGGATCTCCTGCACCAGGTAGGTCTGCAGCGCCTCCAGGCCCTTGATCCGCAGGATGTCGTGGGGGTTGACCGAGCCCTCGGTGAGCTGGTCGCCCGCCTCCACGCGGTTGCCCTCGGCCACGCGGAGGCGCACCCCGTGGGGCACGGCCTGGGTCTGCTCGCCGCCGTCCTTGCCCGTGATGGTGATCCGCCGCGCGCCCTTGGCTTCGCTGATGCTCACCTTGCCGGAGATCTCGGCGATGATGGCCTGGCCCTTGGGGCGGCGGGCCTCGAAGAGCTCCTCCACCCGCGGCAGGCCCTGGGTGATGTCGAACCCGGCCACCCCACCGGTGTGAAAGGTGCGCATGGTCAGCTGGGTCCCCGGTTCCCCGATGGACTGGGCGGCGATGATCCCTACGGCCTCGCCGATCTCCACCAGCTTCCCCGTGGCCAGGTTACGGCCGTAGCACTTGGCGCAGACGCCATAGCGGCTCTTGCAGGTGAGCACAGAGCGCACCAGCACGCTCTCCACGCCAGACTGTTCCAGCCGGTCGGCTGTCTCCTCGTCGATCTCCTGGTCTGCCTCCACCAGCACGGCCCGCCCGCGGGGCACCCTGACGTCCTCGGCGGCGATGCGGCCGATGATCCGGTCGCGCAGAGGCACCACCACCTCATGCCCCTCGGTGATGGCGGTGATACGGACGCCCTCGGTGGTGCGGCAGTCCTCCTCGCGGACGATGACGTCCTGGGCCACGTCCACCAGGCGGCGGGTGAGGTAGCCGGACTCGGAGGTGCGGATGGCCGTGTCCGCCAGGCCCTTGCGCTGCCCGTGGGTGGAGATGAAGTACTCCAGCACGGTGAGCCCCTCGCGGAAGTTGGCCTTGATGGGCAGCTCGATGATCCGCCCGCTGGGGTCGGTCATCAGCCCGCGCATCCCCGCCAGCTGGCGGATCTGCTGGATGTTCCCCCGGGCCCCGCTCTGGGCCATCATGTACAGGGGGTTAAAGGGGTCAAAAGCCTCCAGCATGGCATCGGTGATCTCCTCGGTGGCCTTGGTCCAGACGTCGATGGCCCGCTGGTAGCGCTCCCCGTCGGTGATCAGCCCGCGGCGGTACTGGTTCTCGATGGCGTCGATCTGCCGCTCCGCCTCCCGCAGGATCCGCTCCTTCTCCTGGGGCACAGCGATGTCGTCGATGGCGATCCCCGAGCCACTGCGGGTGGCGAACCGGAACCCCAGGTCCTTGAGGGCGTCCAGCAGCTGCACCGTCTTGCTGGAGCCCAGGCGGTTGTAAGCCTCGGAGACCACCGTGGCCAGGACCTTGCGGTCGCAGATCTCGTTGATGAAGCGCAGCTCCTCGGGAATGGCCTCGTTGAAGATGATCCGGCCCACCGTGGTCTCCACCAGCTCCCCCTCCCGGCCCAGCCGCACCTTCACCCGGGCGTGCAGCTCCACGGCCCCGGTCTCGTAGGCCATGAGCACCTCGTTAGGGGTGGAGAAGACCTTGCCCTCCCCCTTGGCCCCCGGCCGCTCCAGCGTCAGGTAGTAGCAGCCGAAGACGATGTCACGTGTGGGGCTGGTGATGGCCCGGCCGAAGGCCGGCGAGAGGATGTTGTAGGCGGAGAGCATGAGCAGGCGGGCCTCCGCCTGCGCCGCGGCCGACAGGGGCACGTGCACCGCCATCTGGTCACCGTCGAAGTCGGCGTTGTAGGCGGTGCAGACCAGGGGGTGTACCTGGATGGCTTTCCCCTCAATCAGCACCGGCTCAAAGGCCTGGATGCCCAGCCGGTGCAGGGTGGGGGCCCGGTTGAGCAGCACAGGGTGCTCCCGTACCACCTCCTCCAGCACATCCCAGACCTCCGGGCGGGAGCGCTCCACCATGCGCTTGGCGCTCTTGATGTTCTGCGCCAGCGACTTGTCCACCAGCTTCTTCATGACGAAGGGCTTGAAGAGCTCCAGGGCCATCTCCTTGGGCAGCCCGCACTGGTGCAGCTTCAACCGCGGTCCGACCACGATCACCGAGCGGCCGGAGTAATCCACGCGCTTGCCCAGAAGGTTCTGGCGGAAGCGCCCCTGCTTCCCCTTGAGCATGTCGGAGAGCGACTTCAGCGGCCGGTTGTTGGGCCCGGTGACGGGACGGCCGCGGCGCCCGTTGTCGATCAGCGCGTCCACCGCTTCCTGCAGCATGCGCTTCTCGTTGCGCACGATGATCTCCGGGGCGCCCAGGTCCAGCAGTCGCTTCAGTCGGTTGTTGCGGTTGATCACCCGGCGGTAGAGGTCGTTCAGGTCACTGGTGGCAAAGCGGCCGCCATCCAGCTGCACCATCGGCCGCAGGTCCGGGGGAATCACCGGAATCACATCCAGGATCATCCACGTGGGCCGGTTGCCGCTCTTGCGGAAGGCTTCCACCACCTCCAGGCGCTTGAGGATCTTCATCCGCTTCTGCCCGCCGGCCTCCCGCAATTCGGCCCGCAGCTGGCGGGAGAGCTTCTCCGGATCGATCTCCGCCAGCAGCTCCCGGATGGCTTCGGCGCCCATGCCCGCCCGGAAGGCGGTGCCGTACTTCTCCCGCATCTCCCGGTACTCCGTTTCGCTCAGCAGCTGCTTCTTGGTGAGCGGGGTGGTCCCAGGATCGATGACCACGTAGGAGGCAAAGTAGACCACCCGCTCCAGGGCCCGCGGCGACATGTCCAGGAGCAGCCCGATGCGGCTGGGCACCCCCTTCAGGTACCAGATGTGGCAGACGGGCGCAGCCAGGGAGATGTGCCCCATCCGCTCGCGCCGCACCTTGGCCCGGGTCACCTCCACGCCGCAGCGGTCGCAGATGATGCCCTTGAAGCGGATGCGCTTGTACTTGCCGCAGTGGCACTCCCAGTCCTTGGTGGGGCCGAAGATGCGTTCACAGAACAGCCCGTCCCGCTCCGGCTTGAGCGTGCGGTAGTTGATGGTCTCCGGCTTCTTCACCTCGCCGTGCGACCAGAGGCGAATCTGCTCCGGCGAGGCCAGCCCGATCTTCACCGCATCGAAGTTGTTGACGTCTTGCATCAGTACTCCTCCACCAGGGCTTCCTCGCCCTCCAGGTTGATGCCCAGAGCGCGGGCCGTCTCGGCAATATCCTCCTCGATCTCCTTGAGTTCAATCTCCTTCTTGTCTTCGCTCAGCACCTTTACGTCCAGGCAGAGGGACTGCAGCTCCTTTACCAGGACCTTGAAGGACTCGGGAACGCCGGGTTCCTGGATGTTCTCGCCCTTGACGATGGCCTCGTAGGTCTTTACCCGCCCCACCACGTCGTCGGACTTGACCGTGAGCAGCTCCTGCAGGGTGCTGGCGGCGCCGTAGGCTTCCAGGGCCCAGACCTCCATCTCCCCAAAGCGCTGGCCGCCGAACTGGGCTTTCCCGCCCAGCGGCTGCTGGGTGATCAGGCTGTAGGGACCGGTGGAGCGGGCGTGGATCTTGTCCTCCACCAGGTGCAGCAACTTCATCATGTAGATGGAGCCCACTGTGACCTCCCGGTCGAAGGGCTCCCCCGTGCGCCCGTCGATCAGCCGCATCTTGCCACTCTCCGGCAGGCCGGCCTGACGGAGCAGCTGCTTGATCTCCTCCTCCCGCGGCCCGTCGAAGACCGGGCTCTCCACCCAGATCCCCAGACGGTCTGCGGCCCAGCCCAGGTGGGTCTCCAGCACCTGCCCCACGTTCATCCGCGAAGGCACCCCCAGCGGGTTGAGCACGATGTCCACCGGTGTACCATCCGGGAGCGTGGGCATGTCCTCTTCGGGCAGGATCACGGAGATGACACCCTTGTTCCCGTGGCGCCCCGCCATCTTGTCCCCCACGGTGATCTTGCGCTTCTGCGCCACGTAGACGCGCACCAGGGTGTTCACCCCCGGCGGCAACTCGTCGCCCTGCTCCCGGCTGAACATCTTCACCCCGACGACCTTGCCCTTCTCCCCGTGGGGCACCTTCAGGGAGGTATCGCGCACCTCCCGCGCCTTCTCCCCGAAGATGGCGCGCAACAGGCGCTCCTCCGCGGTGAGTTCGGTCTCCCCTTTGGGGGTCACCTTCCCCACCAGGATGTCGCCGGAGCGGACCTCGGCACCGATGCGCACGATCCCCCGCTCGTCCAGGTCGCGCAGCGCCTCCTCGCCCACGTTGGGGATGTCGCGAGTGATCTCCTCAGGCCCCAGCTTGGTGTCCCGGGCCTCCACCTCGTACTCCTCGATGTGGATGGAGGTGAAGAGGTCCTCCTTCACCAGCCGCTCGCTGACCACGATGGCGTCCTCGTAGTTGTAGCCCTCCCAGGGCATGAAGGCCACCAGCACGTTGCGCCCCAGGGCCAGCTCCCCCTGGTCCGTGCAGGGGCCGTCGGCCAGCACCTCACCGGCCTTAACCTCCTGCCCGCTGCGGACGATAGGCACCTGGTTGATGCACGTCCCCTGGTTGCTCCGCTGGAACTTCACCAGCCGGTAGACGTCCCGCCGCCCGCCAGCCACCTTGACCACGATCTCGTCGGCGGAGACCGCCTCCACCACACCGTCTCGCTTGCAGACCACCACCGCCCCGCTGTCCACGGCCGCGCGGTACTCCATGCCCGTTCCCACCAGGGGCGCCTCCGTGGTCAGCAGCGGCACCGCCTGGCGCTGCATGTTGGAGCCCATCAGGGCACGGTTGGCGTCATCGTGTTCCAGGAAGGGGATGAGGGCGGTGGCCACCGAGACGATCTGCTTGGGGGAGACGTCCATGAAGTCCACCTCTTCCGGACGCACCAGCTTGATCTCCGAGCCGTGGCGCGCCGTCACCCGCGGACCGACCAGCCGGCCATCCTCATCCAGGACGACGTTGGCCTGGGCGATGACGTACTTGTCCTCCTCGTCCGCGGTGAGGTAACGGATGCGCCGCGTGACCACGCCCTCTCTCACCTCGCGGTAGGGGGTCTCGATGAAACCCAGGTCGTTGACCCGGGCGTAGGTGGCCAGAGAGGAGATCAGGCCGATGTTGGGCCCCTCCGGTGTCTCGATGGGGCACATGCGCCCGTAATGGGAGGCATGCACATCGCGCACCTCGAATCCAGCGCGCTCGCGGGAAAGGCCCCCCGGCCCCAGGGCTGAGAGGCGTCGCTTGTGGGTCAGCTCCGCCAGGGGGTTGGTCTGGTCCATGAACTGGGAGAGCTGGCTGGAGCCGAAGAACTCCTTGATCGCCGCCACCACCGGGCGGATGTTGATCAGCACCTGGGGGGTGATCTGCGCCGTGTCCTGGATGGTCATGCGCTCGCGGATGACCCGCTCCATGCGCAGCATTCCAATGCGGAACTGGTTCTGCAGCAGCTCCCCCACAGAGCGCACCCGCCGGTTGCCCAGGTGGTCGATGTCGTCGTCCACGGCGTCCGTCTCGCCGCGCACCAGCCGGCTGAGGTAGCGGATGATCTCGACCATGTCCTCCTTGGTCAGCGTGCGCACATCCAGGGGGTGGTGCAGGCCCAGCTTCTTGTTCAGCTTGTACCGCCCCACCCGTCCCAGGTCGTAGCGCCGCGGCTCGAAGAAGAGGGTGTGCATCAGGGTGCGGGCCGACTCCACCGTGGGCGGGTCCCCCGGGCGCAGGCGGCGGTAGATCTCGATCAGGGCCTCGTCCTGGTTCCGGCTGTTGTCCTTCTCCAGGGTGGCCTTGAGCACGGGGTCGTCGCCGTAGAGCTTCAGGATCTGCTCGTTACTCTCATAACCCACAGCCCGCAGCAGGACCGTGGCCGGAACCTTGCGCGTGCGGTCCACGCGCGTCCACAGGACCTTGTTGTTGTCGGCCTCCAGTTCCAACCAGGCACCGCGATGGGGGATGACGGTGGCCGCGGGCAGCGGGCGGCCCGCGGTGTCCGGAGCAAAGCTGAAATAGACTCCCGGAGAGCGCACCAGCTGGCTGACCACCACGCGCTCCGCCCCGTTGATGATGAAGGTGCCCCGTTCGGTCATCAGGGGGAAGTCCCCCATGAAGACCTCCTGTTCCTTGATCTCCCCCGTCTCCCGGATGACCAAGCGGACTTTCACCTTGAGGGCGGCGCTGTAGTTGTAGTCCCGGTCGCGGCACTCCTCCTCGGTGTACTTCAGTCGCTCGAATCGGTAGCCGCCAAAGTCCAGGACGGCGTCACCGTTGAAGACGCTCCCGCTAGCTGCCTTGCGCCGGCCGGATTCCACGGCGAAGTGCAGCTCCAGGTTGCCGGTGAAGTCCTGGATCGGCGAGACCTCGGCAAAGACCTCCCGGATCCCTTCCCGCAGGAACCACTCGTAGGAGCGGCGCTGCACCTCCACCAGGTCGGGGAGGTCGATGATCTCTGGGATCTTGGCGAAGGAGAGCCGTGGGCGCCTCCCCCGCTTGACCACGCGCGCCTCCAGCCCCAGCTTCTTCAGGGGTGTGGAAGGCCGCATCGCCCTGCGCTTCGTCAGCGTCTTCACGGCGGCAGACCTCACCTCCACATGAACCGTCGACCGGTCAATGCGCTACACGGAAACGGGCCCCGATGGCGAGCCCCGGGAAGTGCTGGAAATAGTGAAAGACACGCTGGTCAGGCGTGCCTCGCTCCGGTCATACTGTGAAACCGCGGCCGTAAACCCCCATCCTACCCCGGTCTAGCAGTAACGATTACACTAACACCGGGCAAGGAGGACGTCAATAGGAAACACTCTCACGGCCCGGGGCGGTCCGGGAAGGTGCGGGCAGCCCTCCCCCGCAGGCTTCCCCTCACCTGATCTCCACCTTGGCCCCCTCCGCCTCCAGCTTGGCCTTGATCTGCTCCGCCTCCTGTCGGCCCACCTTCTCCTTGACCGGCTTGGGGGCGGTGTCCACCAGCTCCTTGGCCTCCTTCAGGCCCAGGCCGGTCAACTCGCGCACCACCTTGATCACCTGGATCTTCTTCTCCCCCACCGCAGCCAGGATCACGTCGAATTCGGTCTGCTCCTCCGCCGCCGCGGGTGCGCCCGCCACCACCGGCGCCGCCGCCACCACCGGCGCCGCCGCCGAGACGCCGAACCGCTCCTCCAGGGCCTTGACCAGCTCAGCCAGCTCCAGCACCGTCAGGCTCTCGATGGCCCCCAGGATCTCCTCCTTGCTCAGCTTCTCCTTCGTCGCCATTGCCCCGCTCCTTCCTGTATCCAGCCGCTAGGTGCCCCCAGCCGGACCTGTCGAGATTTCCTCCGCACGTTCCCCGACCGCCTCTCGTTTGCGCCGGATCTGCTCGAGCACGTGGACGAGCGCCCGCGGTACACCCGCCAGGACCGAGGCCAGCCCCTGGAGGGGAGCGCGCATACCCCCGGCCACCTGTGCCAGGAGAACGCCGCGAGGCGGCAGGTCGGCCAGCTGGCGGACCTGCTGTGCCGTGAGCGGCCGCCCCTCCGCGATGCCGCCCTTGGCCTCCAGCTTGCGCATCTGGCGGATGAACTCGTGAACCACCCTGGCCGGAGTAACGGGGTCGTCGTAGCCGAAGGCCGCGGCGGTGGGGCCTTCCAGATAGATCTCCAGGCCGGGGATCCCCGCCTGGCGGGCGGCAATGCGCATCAGGCGGTTCTTCACCACCCGGTACTCCACCCCCGCCTCCCGCAGGCGTGCCCGAAGCTGAGTGATCTCCTTGACCGTCAGCCCGCGGAAATCCGTGAGGATCACGGCGCGGGCCCGCTGCAGCCGCTCCTTCAGAACCTCCACCTCGGCGACCTTCTCCGGGCGGACCATCGCCCTCCTCCCAAACGGACACGCGGACGGGCCCGACCGGCTCCGTCCGCGACGGATCAGGGCCTCGGCAGGCGGCGGGGCCTGGCGCCTCCGTCCTTTAAGCCACGCACCTGCTGTCTCGGGCCACTATGCGCTTGCACCCGGCGGGCGCCAGGACGCTCCAAGAACCGTACGCGGTGCTTGGGGACCTCGCTCCCTGCTCGGCCACAGCACTCGAACAACTCCACACGCTAGCATGGTCCCCCCCGGCCGTCAACCGGCCCGGGTCAGCGCCAGGGCCGCCGCCGGGTCCACCTTGATGCCCGGGCCCATGGTCGTGGCCAGGGTGATGGCGCGCAGGTACTGCCCCTTCACCGCCGCCGGCCGGGCCCTCACCAGGGCGTCGACCAGCGCTGCCAGGTTCCGCAACAGGTCCTCCGCGCTGAAGGTGGCCTTCCCGATGGGGACGTGGACGATGCCGGTCTTGTCCACCCGGAACTCGATCTTCCCCGCCTTGATCTCCCGCACCGCCTTTCCCACCTCGAAGGTCACCGTTCCGGCCTTGGGGTTGGGCATCAGGCCGCGCGGGCCGAGGATGCGGCCCAGCCGGCCGACCACGTTCATCACGTCGGGTGTGGCCACGGCGGCGTCGAAATCCGTCCAGCCCGCCTGGATCCGCTCCACCAGCTCCTCCACCCCCACAACATCCGCCCCCGCCGCCTCCGCCTCCCGGGCCTTCTCCCCCTTGGCGAAGACCGCCACCCGTACGGTCCGCCCGGTCCCCGCGGGCAGGACCACGGTGCCGCGCACCTGCTGGTCGGCGTGCTTGGGGTCGACCCCCAGGCGTACATGGGCCTCTACGGTCTCGGGGAACCGGGCCGTGGCCACCCGCTGCAGCAGCCGCACAGCCTCCTCGGGAGCGTAGAGCCGCGTGCGCTCGATCAGCTTGGTGGCTTCCTGGTAGCGCTTGCTGTGCTTCCCCATGGGTTCCTCCCGTGGTCCGGGCGAGCGCCCTCCGGGCGCTCTCCCACGCGCTGCCCGCCTAGCCCACCACCTCGATACCCATGGAGCGGGCGGTGCCCTCGATCATGCGCATCGCCGCCTCCACGTCGGTGGTGTTCAGATCCGGCATCTTCTGCAGGGCGATCTCCCGCAGCTGCCGGCGGGTCACCTGGCCGCTCCTGGCCTTCCCCGGATCGCCGGAGCCCTTCTCCACCCCGGCGGCCTGTTTCAGCAGCACCGCCGCCGGAGGGGTCTTTGTTACGAAGGTGAAGGTGCGGTCCGCGTAGATGGTGATCTCCACCGGCACGATGGTGCCGGCCTGGCGCGCCGTGCGCTCGTTGTACGCCTTGACGAACTCCATGATGTTCACCCCGTGCTGGCCCAGGGCCGGGCCGACCGGGGGCGCGGGGGTAGCCTTGCCCGCCGGGATCTGCAGCTTGACCACTGCCACTACCTTCTTGGCCATGCAACCCTCCCTGCCTCAGTAGGACCGGAAACCCGACAGGCCCGTGCGGCGCCCCCGGCCGGGTCAGACCTTCTCCACCTGCCCGAAATCCAGCTCCACAGGCGTCTCCCGGCCGAAGATGGAGACCAGGACGCGGACTTTCTCCTTCTCCATCATGATCTCGTCCACGATGCCGGTGAAATCCTGGAAGGGGCCCGCGGTAATCCGCACCGGCGACCCCTTGACGTAGGTGATGCGGTACTTGGGGGTCTCGTCCCGCAGCTGCCGCAGCAGCTGCCGCACCTCTTTGTCCTCCAGCGGGACGGGACGGGCCCCGGAGCCGACAAACCCGGTGACCCCAGGGGTGTTGCGCACCACGTACCAGGAGTCGTCGTCCATGATCATCTGCACCAGCACGTAGCCGGGGAAGATCTTCCGTTCCACCTCGCGCCGCTTGCCGCCCTTGATCTCCTTCTCCTTCTCCATGGGTACGAGGACCTGGAAGATCTTCTCCCGCATGTTCATGGATTCGATGCGCCGCTCCAGATTGGTCTTGACCCGGTTCTCATACCCGGAGTAGGTGTGGATGACGTACCAGCGGGTGCGAGGGTCGGGGGGAACTTCCGGTTCGGGCTCCTCCTCCACCTGAGGCTCCTCCACCCGCACCGGCTCGTCGATGAAAAGGTCCTTCAGGGGGTCCTCGGTCATGGCTCGTCGCCCCCTACGGGCCAATCA
This sequence comes from Armatimonadota bacterium, assembly GCA_031459715.1. NCBI lineage: Bacteria > Bacillati > Candidatus Sysuimicrobiota > Candidatus Sysuimicrobiia > Candidatus Sysuimicrobiales > Candidatus Humicultoraceae > Candidatus Humicultor > Candidatus Humicultor tengchongensis. The sequence continues at coordinate 20,815 of JAVKIA010000015.1, forward strand.
ACCAGCGCTTCACGCTCACGGTGAACAGGTAGTCCCAGGCCCCCAGGTACAGCGCCAGGGCCAGGAGCACCACCAGGACGACCAGCGTGGAGCCGGTCAGCTCCTTGCGCGAGGGCCAGTCCACGCGCCGCAGCTCGGCCCAGACCTCACGCAGGTAGCGGAGGGCCCGCTCCACCACTACCGGGCCGCGCCGCACCGCCACGTGCCGGACCGCGCGCTGGGGTAGCCGCCCTGTTTTCACCTCGGAGATCCGGGCCATCGCCTCTCGCTCTCACTCCCGTCAGTCCTGGCTCAGGACCGGGTCCGGGAAATTGCCCAAAAAAAGAAAAAGACTGGATGGGCCCTGTCAAGCGCATTATAGGAAGCGACCCTCCCCCTGTCAAACGCCTGTTCCGCCCCGCACCTGCCCGGGAGAGTCCTCTACCCTGAACCTCGGGCCAGCGGGGAAGGCGCAGGGGTCTGCCCTCAGGAGGACGAAGGCTCTACTCCCGCGGGCCGCAGGAGGACGACGGGCGATGCGCTGGTGTCTGCTCTGTGGCGACGAGATGATGCCGGAGTTTGGCAGCCCCTGTGAGGACCCGGTGGCCTGGACCTGCCGCGCCTGCGGGTTCTACCAGCTGGAGACCGGCGGCCGCCCCTTCAGCGGCGAGCAGCTCGCCGCCGTGCGCCGGTTGCCCGGAAAACCCGCAGAGGGTGAGGCGCCCACCCTCCCCCCTGAGGTCCGGGCGGCGAGGGAGATCCTGGCCACCTTCGGCCTCACCCCTCCGGTGGACGTGGAACGGGTCGCCGCGCTGCTGGGCTACCCGGTGGAGTGGGTGCGCCGTCCCGCCAGCGAGCGCGGCGGCATCGCCCGCCGGGCCGGCCGCGAGACGCTTGTCTTGAACAGGGCCTACCCTTTCCGCTCCGCGGCAGAGCGGCGCTGGGTGGTGGCGGAGGAGCTGGGGCACGCGGTACTGGGGCACACCGCACTGGCCGCCAGCACCACCGCTGAGGGGCCTGCCGCCCTGCGGGAACCGCTGCGCACCCAGGAGGAACGGGCGGGGAAGGCCTTCGCTGCTGAGCTCCTCATGCCGGCGGCGGAGGTGCGGGCAGAGTTTCGCCGGATGCAGCCGCGTCTGCGCCGGGCGGCAGGCCGGCACCAGCGCGCGGAACTGCTGCAAGGGATCGTGACCGACCTGGCCCATACCTTCCAGGTGTCCCCCGCAGCGATGCGCCGCCGGCTGGAGGACCTGGGTCTGCTGCGCTGACTGGGCGGCCCTGGCCGGTGGGTCCCTGGCGCGTGGGCCCGTTCACCTGGCGTGGGCCTGTTCAGTCCCTCTTGACTTTCCTTCCGGGCCCTGACTAGGCGCCTCCAGGAATGGGCATGGAAGTAGCACGAAATGGGCCTCACCGACGAGCGAGTCCTGGTCGTCGACCCCAAGGCCCGGGCCGCCGACCGGCTGATCAGGCGGCTGGCGGTCGCGGTCAAGACCTTCGGTCTGTACCCCGCACGGCATCCTGTGGCCGAGCGCGCCCTGGAGGATCTCCTGTCAGCCCTGCGCCCCTACCTGGAGACCCATGGGGCCTTCGTCGTCCGCGTCTCCCGCCATGGCTTGGTCGTAGATGGCGTCACCTTCGAGGGGGAGGTGCACGCCGGGTTGGCCTTCCACCTGTATACGCGCAAGATTGCCCTCCTCTCCGTCCTGCCCGCCGCCACCGAGCGGGAGCTGGCCTCTTTGCTGGCCATCGCCGGCATGGACCGGACGAGTCTGGAAGCAGCGGGGGGCCCAGAGCACCTCCTCTGGCAGTCCGGCGTGGGGAACGCGCAGATCATCGAGCTGGCCCTGGAACAGGGGCAGGAGGTCGAGGCCCTGGGGCTCAACGCCTTTCTGGCCTTGATCGGGCGCAGCAGGCTGGCGCCGCGGGAGCGCCAGGCCATCATCGACATCCTCTCCGCGGCGGACCAGACGGCACGCCTCCTGGACAACGTCTACCTCGTGGCTCCCCGCGCCTTCGCGGGTATCGGGGAGCAGGAGCGGATCGAGCACGCCTTCCGGGCGGTCCGCAGCCTGGACCGGATCATCCTGGACGAACCGCTGGAGACGCAGTCGCCCCTCTATGCCCACCTGGCTGAGGCGCTCCTGCTGGTGGAGGCGCCGCTGCGGGCGGCGCTCCCCCGGATGCTCCTCTCCCGGGCCGCGGACGACACCTCCGCCAAGTACCTCCTCTCCCGCCTTTCGCCCGAGCAGGTGGCGGAGCTGATCGCCCGGGGGATCCACGGCCCGGCTACAGCGGAGGACATACTGCGCCTGCTGGCGGTGCTGGCGCTGCCGGCACAGAAGGCGGAGGCGGTCGTGGCCCTGCTGGAAGCCCGCCTGCGGCCGGCCGGGGCGGGCCCGGCATGGTTGCGCGATGCCCTGCGGTCCCACCTGCCGCCCCAGCCGGCGGAGCGTTCGCCCGGGGTCCTCGCGGAATTCGTCTTCGACGACAGCCTGATCGCTATCAACCACGAAGAGCTTACGCAGCGCCTGCAGGAGGCCAAGGCCATCGACGAAGTATCCGCCGCCCGAGAGGTCATCCTCACGCTGGTGGACATCCTTCGGGACGAGCTTGACGAGGAGGAGCTGGCGGAGGCGGCCGCAGCGCTGACGGGGTACCTCCCCTGGATGGTGGAGCATCAGGAATTCCCCCTACTGGCCGCGGTACTGCAGCGGGTGAAGCGGCTGGTTCACACCGGGGAAGGACTGCGGGCCCGTCTGGCCTCCGACATCGTCCGGCGGGTGACGGAGCACCCCCTGCTGGACCGCCTGCTGGCCGCACTGTGGAGCGGGAGGGAAACGCCGCTGCAGCGGCAGGTGCACGGCTGCCTGGAAGTGGTGGCAGCAGAGGCGGTCACCCCGCTGGTCCGCATCCTGGGAGGGGAGCCGCGTGCCGGGATGCGGGCCCTGCTCTGCGATCTGCTGGCTGGCATCGGGCGCGACCATGTGCGGGAACTGGCGGTGTTCATCGACGACGAGCGCTGGTACCTGGTGCGCAATATCGCCAACATCCTGGGCCGCCTGCAGGCCCCGGAGGTGGTCGCCCATCTGGAACGGGTGGTGGACCATCCGGAGTACCGGGTGCGCCGCGAGGTGGCCGATGCCCTGGCCCGCGTGGGCACCGGGGAGGCCCAGCGGCTGCTGGTCCGCCTGCTGGATGACCCGGATCGGCGCATCCAGCTCCGCGCCCTGCAGGCTCTAGACGCAGGAGGCACGCGGCTGGCACTGCCAAAGCTGCTGGTCCTGGTCGCGACGCCCGACCCGCTGAACCGGCTCTTCGCCCACAAGGCGGCAGCGGTGCAGGCCCTGGAGCGCCTGGGAGCCCCCGAGGCCCTGCCGGTCCTGAAGCGCCTCGCTCACCTGCCCCTGGCCCTGGGAGCGCGGCGGCGGTTGCGGGAACTCGCCCGCCGGGCGGTGTTGGCCATCGAAGGCCAGAGGCCGGAGGAGAAGCGAGTCCCTTCGGCCCAGATGTCCTGATGCCGCCAGAGGACCCTGCCCCCCTCTCTGGCGCCGCACACCCCGCGGCCACCGTCCTGTGGTCGCCGCCGCCGGGTATGCGGCGGGCCCGCCCCCAGCGGCCCGGACAGATTCTCAGCGCCCTCTCCCGGGCCCGGCGCACCTCCCTCCTCTTTGGGCCCGATCACCCAGTGGTCCTGGAGACGATGAGCGAGGCGCATACCCTCATCTCCCACCTCCTGGCACAGCGTGCCTCGCTACGCTTCTTCATCGACGGAGACGCCTTCTTTGTGGAAAATACCGTCCTCCTGGAGGAGAGTTTGCAGCTCCAGCCGCTGCTGGCCGAGCTGCGGGCCCGAGAGATCGGCGCCATCGAGCTGCACGCCGGGTTGGTGCCGGCGGAACTACGCAGCCTGGTGGAGCTGCTTGGCCTTCCCCCCGCGGAGATCCACCGCCGCGGCGGGCCCACCACCACCCTGCAGCAGCTCGGGGTCCGGCACATCGTTGTCGGGCCCTCGGGGCCGCCGCGGCAGGACCTGGACCTGCGGGTGGACCCGCGGGAAGCCTACCGGGCGGGCCTGCAGGTGGTGGACGAGCTGACCTTCCAGGCCTCGCGTGACGTCCCCCTGGACCTGCGCAAGGCCCGGTTGATCCTCACCTCCCTGATGGACATCATTGCCCGGAATCGGGAGGCCCTGCTGGGAGTTTCCGCCATCAAGGACTACGACGAGGACACCGCTCACCACTCGGTCAACGTCAGCGTCCTCTCCCTGCTGGTGGGCTCGCAGCTGGAGCTGGACCGGGTCGGGCTGACCACGCTGGGACTGGCGGCGCTGTTGCACGACATCGGGAAGGTACGGGTCCCCTGGGAGATCCTGACCAAGGCCAGCAAGCTGACGCAGGAGGAGCTGCAGGTCGTCCGCCGGCACACTCTCTACGGAGCCCAGATCCTGCGCGAGCTTCCCGGGCTGGCCCGCCTGGCCATGGTGGTGGCCTTCGAGCACCACGCCAACTACGACCTCTCGGGGTATCCGGCCATCACGGCTAAACCCGCCCCGCACCTCCTCACCCGCATCGTCCAGGTGGCCGACTTCTACGACGCCGCCACCTCGGCACGGCGGGTCTACCAGCGGGCGATGCTTCCCCACGAGGCCATTACCTTCATCCTGGCCCGGGCCGGCAAAGTCTTCGACCCGGTGGTGGCGCGGATCTTCGTGCAGCAGGAGGGGCTTTACCCGGTGGGCTCTGTGGTGGAACTAGACAGCGGGGAGGTGGGGGTGGTCATCGCCCCCGCCGAGCGGGAGGTTGCCCGGCCGGTGGTCAGCCTCGTCCGCGGCCGCGGAGGCAAACCCCTCCCTGCGGTCGTGGTCAACCTGCTGGAGGAGCGCAAGCGGCGAATCGCCCGCGCCCTGGACCCCCTCGACGCCGGAGTTGACTGCGTGGCGGCCCTGCAGGAGAGGGCCGTCTCATGCGAAGTTTCCCCAACGTACCTTTAAGTGCGGTGGCCGGCAGAAGGTGCTACTGGCAGGGGCGGAGGGACTCGAACCCCCAGCACCGGTTTTGGAGACCGGCCGCTTGCCTATTAACGTACGCCCCTGCGCTCTCCTGTTAGTATACCCTACCGCGTCTCCTTGTGCGGCGTGTGCCGGCGGCACCACTTGCAGTACTTGGACAGCTCCAGCCGCTCGGGGTCGTTCTTCTTGTTCTTCACGGTGGTATAGTTCCGCCGCTTGCAGACCGAACAGGCCAGGGTCACGATCTCGCGTGCCATCGTCCAGACATCCTCCCATCGCCGCCGGCACCGCCCCGCATCCGTTCCAGGGATGCCGGGCGCGGCGCCCCCTTACTCCACGATCCCGGTGACCACGCCGGCGCCCACGGTGCGCCCCCCCTCCCGGATGGCAAAGCGCAGCCCCTCCTCCAGGGCCACCGGCGTGATCAGCGCCACCTCCAGGTTCACATTGTCCCCAGGCATCACCATCTCCACCCCCTGAGGCAGCGTGATGTCCCCGGTCACATCCGTCGTCCGAAAGTAAAACTGCGGCCGGTACCCCGTGAAAAACGGCGTGTGCCGCCCCCCCTCCTCCTTGGTCAGCACGTATACCTCCGCCCGAAACTTGGTGTGCGGGTTGATCGTCCCCGGCTTCGCCAGCACCATCCCCCGCTCCACTTCCTCCCTCTCTACCCCCCGCAGCAATACCCCAATGTTGTCCCCCGCCACCGCCTCCTCCAGCGTCTTGCGAAACATCTCCAGCCCCGTCACCACCGTCCGCCGCGCCTCCGCCCGCAACCCCACAATCTCTACCTCTTCCCCTACCTTCACCTTCCCCCGCTCTACCCGCCCCGTCGCCACCGTCCCCCGCCCCGTGATGGTGAAAATGTCCTCCACCGCCATCAGGAACGGCTTGTCTACCTCCCGCACCGGCGTGGGAATGTAGCCATCTACCGCATCCATCAACTCGTAGATCCGGTCCACCCACGCGTCCTCCCCCCGCCGTACCCGCGGGTTCCCCTCCAGCACCTCCAGCGCCTTCAACGCCGACCCCCGTACCACCGGGATCTCGTTCCCCGGAAACTGATAACGCGTCAGCAGCTCCCGAACCTCCACCTCCACCAGGTCCAGCAGCTCCGGATCATCTACCATGTCCACCTTGTTCAAGAACACCACGATGGCCGGCACGTTCACCTGCCGCGCCAGCAGAATGTGCTCCCGCGTCTGCGGCATCGGCCCGTCCGCCGCCGACACCACCAGAATCGCCCCGTCCATCTGCGCCGCCCCCGTGATCATGTTCTTGATGTAGTCGGCGTGCCCCGGACAGTCAATGTGCGCATAGTGCCGCTTCCCCGTCTCGTACTCCACATGACTGATGTTGATGGTCAACCCCCGCTGCCGCTCCTCCGGCGCATTGTCAATGTCGTAGTACCCCTTGGGCTGCGCCAGCCCCTCGTGCGCCAGCGCATGGGTGATCGCCGCCGTCAACGTGGTCTTCCCATGGTCCACGTGCCCAATGGTCCCCACGTTCACGTGCGGCTTCGTCCGCTCAAACCTGGGCTTGGCCATCTCCGTCCTCCACCATCCATCCCCCGCCGCGTCGCCTGACCCGCTGCCAGCCGGCGGGCGGGGAAGAGGTCCCTCCGCTCAAAGAGGGTTAAGGGTGTTGACCCTTAACCCTCCACCATCTGGAGCCCACGACCGGATTCGAACCGGTGACCTTGTCCTTACCAAGGACACGCTCTGCCGCCTGAGCTACGTGGGCGGTGATTCGGCGTGATTATACCACGCGGGGAGCGCCTCCTCACAAGGCCTGCACCTCCTCACCCAACTCCCTGCGCCAGAGCTCCTGCCACAGCCCCTCCGCCACCCGGCACCAGGGAGGAAGCAGCGCGGCCAGGGCCAATTAGCCCGAACAGTAACCGGAGGGGAGATGTCACGATGGACTGGTTGTTCTACCTGCTGCTGGCCGCGGTGATCTGGTTTCTGTTCCTGGCCGGCTGAGCGGCTCCTCGGCAGGGGAGCCCGCTGCCCTGGGCAGGACGAAGACGAAGGTGCTGCCCGCGCCCGGGACGCTCTCCTGCAGGGCGACCGTCCCGTTCATGTGCTCGGCCAGCCGGCGGCAGATGTACAGCCCCAGCCCGCTGCCGCCGGTCTCCCGCCGCAGCCCCCGCCCCAGCTGGCTGAAACGCTCGAAGAGGCGGTGCCGCTCCTCCGGGCGGATGCCCGCCCCGCTGTCCCGCACGTAAGTGGCCACCGTCCCGTCCTCCACCTCGTGCCAGATCTCCACACCGCCCCGGGCCGTGAACTTGATGGCGTTGTCGATAAGGTTGATCAGGACCTGCAGCGCCTTCCCCGCGTCCATGAGCACCGGGGGCACCGCGGCCGGATCGGACAGGCGGTAGGTCAGCGTCAGCCCCTTGCGCCGGGCGTCCGGGGCCAGGGTGGCCACGGCCTGCTCCACCAGCGGGGGCAGCTGGCCCCGGTCGATCTGCACGGTGATCCGTCCCTGCTCCACGCGCGCCGCGTCCAGGAAGTCGTTGACCATGCGGATGAGCCGGGCGGTGGCGGCGTGGATCTCCCCGAGGACGTGACGGGCCATTTCCCCCATGGCGCCCGCCGCCCCGTCCAGCAGCAGCTCCACATGGCCCTTGATCACGGTGAGGGGGGTGCGGATCTCGTGGGAGGCGATGTTGAAGAAATCCTCGCGCAGGCGCTCCATCTCCAGCTCCGGAGCCACATCGCGCAGGCTGCAGATGACGCCCGCGGGAGCACCGGCGCCGTGAACGGGGGTAACGGTGAGGGCGTAGGGATGAGGAGTGGCCCCTCCGCCGGCCTCCACCAGGACGCGGCTGCAGCTGGCCTCCCCCCGCTGCAACGCCGCGGTCACAGGATGGTCACCCTCCCGATAGGGGGAACCGTCCTGGCGGCGGATGGCCGCCACCTCATGGAGCGGCCGGCCGGCTACTCCACCGGCGCTTGCACCCAGGAGTTCTGCCGCCGCCGGGTTGCAGAACTGGATACGTCCATCTCCGTCCAGCACGATCAGTCCCTCCTGCAGGCTGGCCACAATGGTCTCCAGCTTTTTCTTCTCGCGCCGCAGCAGGTCGCGCTGCTCGGCCGCCCGCCGCGCCAGCAGGTAGGCGAAGACCGCCACGAACAGCAGGCCGCTGCCCCGGAAGATGGTAAGGGTGAGGATCTCGCTGGCGGCCTCCCCGCGTCGCAGGTGCAGCCCTGCCTCCACCCCAACCACGGCCAGGGCCAGTACGGCCGGAGCGGTGATGGCCTTGGGTGGGAGGGCCCAGGCCGCCGCCAGGATGGGCAGGATGAGAAGGAAGAGCAGCGGAGTACGCACCCCCCCGGTGAGGTGGACGACCAGCCCGGCCAGGAGCGTGTATACCGCCGTCCCCCAGAGGGTACGCCGCTGCGGCCGGGGACCGGGCGGGAGGCGGAACCACACCAGGGTGAACAGGCTGGCCCCAAACGCCAGCACGTACAGGGCCACGCGGTTCGCCGTGGCCGGCTGAACGTTCCCGGCCACGGTCACCAGGAGGATCACCGCCCAGACTACGCCCTCCGCCATCCGTTCGAACGAGGCCGCCGCCGGCCGCTCACTTTGGGTGCGGGCCTGCGCTACGGCGGAGCGTTCCAGCCAGGGACGGGCTACCAGGAAGGCGGCCAGAGTCGGGTAAACGAACAACCCCGGCCACGGGCCCGGCAGCCGGACCAGGCTCACGGTGAGGAGGGCCAGCGGCACGGCGGCCAGCACCCTGGCGGAAAGGCGCAGGGCCGGACGACGGACGAAGAGGGACCCCAGGAGGGCCGCCGCCCCCAGCAGCATCAGGGCTGCGGCAGGCCGGTGGTAGGTCAGAAGATTGCGGTAGATGGGTACAGCAAAGACGGAGGTAGCCGTCAGGAGCAAGGTACCGGCGGTGGCCTCGAACAGGAGCACGCTGGCCAGCACACCGTCCACCGCGGGTCGGTCGTTGCGGCGCTCGCCGAGGTGGCCGAGCCCGGCGAAGGCCAGGTTCACCACCCCCAGCGCGGCGTAGGCGGTGCCCCCAAGGACCATCCCGAGGGCGAAGGCCATCCGGGCCAGGTCCAACAGGGGGAGGGTGACGACCAGCGTTCCGGCCGCCCGCCACGGCCGCGGCAGGGCAGGCTGGGTCACGTACAGGATGAAGGCGCAAACACCGAAGACCACAAAGGCGGTGCCGTAGGCGGTGAGGATGGGAGGAGGGGCCGCAGGGAGACCCCACTGCCGGGGAATGGGCACGGCCAGTACCGCCGTTCCCAGGAGGATCTCCAGGATCCCGATGGTCAGCAACAGCATCGACGGAGTAAATGCAGGCACGACGACGCGCTCCGATGCAGGCCGGTATGCTATTTGGCCCGAATTATACCATGCGTGCCGCGCGCTCCCGCCGACGCCGCCGGGAGCGCCTTCCCGCATCTGAGTTATGCCCGCCGCGCGCGCCCAAGCCGCCTCCCCTCCGGACCTGCGCATCGGCACCCGGGCTCCCCGGATCATGGTGGTGGACGACGAGCCTTCCGTCCTGGAGGTGGTACGCCTGCGCCTGGAGTCCATGGGCGCCACCGTCATCCCCCTCCTGCAGGGCGCCGACGTCCTCCCCGTGGCCCGCGCCCAGAATCCCGATCTCATCTTGCTGGACATCATGATGCCCGACCTGGACGGCTTCGCGGTAATCCGGGCCCTCAAGGAAGATGAAGCCACGCGCCAGATCCCGGTGATCTTCATGACGGCGCGGGACGAGCTGGACAGCCGGGTGCAGGGGCTGGACCTGGGAGCGCACGACTACGTGACCAAACCGTTTAACACCGTCGAGCTGCTGGCCCGCATCCGCGCCGCCCTGCGGGTGAAGGCGCTGCAGGATGAGCTGACCGAGAAGAACAAGATGCTGCAGCAGCTGGCCACCAGCGACCCCCTCACCGGGCTGCCCAACCGACGCACCTTCGACGAGCAGGTTTTCACGGAGATGGAGCGGGCACGGCGGAACGCCCAGCCGCTCTCCTGCCTGATCTTCGACATCGATGACTTCAAGGAGATCAACGACATCCACGGGCACCAGGCCGGGGACGAGGTATTGCGGCAAATCGGCCGGGTACTCACGGGGCGGAAGCGGCGCACCGACCTGGCGGCGCGCTACGGGGGCGAGGAGTTTGTGTGGCTGCTGCCCGGGGCGAACCAGACGGCGGCGGTAGAGCTGGGCCACTGGCTGCTGCGTACCATCAGTGAGCTGGAAGTGGTGACCACGCAGGTGCCTCTTCGGGTAACCGTCAGCGTCGGCGTCTCCACGTACGACCCGGAGGTGCACGGCGACGTCCCCACCGGTGCCCTGCTCCAGCACGCCGATGCCGCGCTGCTGGAGGCGAAACGGGCGGGGAAGGGCCGCGTGGTCTTCCGGGAGCTGAACGTCCTGCCCGACCCGATGACGGAGGAGCTGGGCGAGCCCGCCGAAGACCAGGCGGGACCCCTTGGCCCCGGCCAGCCCTTCGGAGTGCTCTGACGCCGTGGTGGGCGGGGTGGGGATCGAACCCACACGGCGCGTCTGCGCCAGCGGATTTTAAGTCCGCCTCGTCTGCCTGTTTCGACACCCGCCCGCCAACCGGCCCAGTGCCACTGATAGAGAAGACGATGGAGGCGGCGCCCGGATTCGAACCGGGGAATCGGGGTTTTGCAGACCCCTGCCTTGCCTCTTGGCTACGCCGCCTCGCCTGCACCGGGGCGGTACCGCCAACCGCCCTCCTGGCGAGAAGATGGTACGCCACGGTCTTTTCAGGTGTCAACCAGCGGCTCCGGCATCCTCCGGCGGCCTGACGCCCACCCGGCCTGGCTACCTGGTCTTCGGCGCGGAGGCCGTGTGCGCAAAACAAGCACCTGGCAGGCCCTCCCGCGCACGGGCCCGAAAAAGTTCACAGTGCGTACCGTCCTGCAGGTCCTGATAGCCATCTTTCTGGGGATCCTGCTTGCCATCGCCATCAGACCTCTGATTGGTCCACTGGCACCGCCCCCGGTCCCCGCTCCCATGCCACCACCGCTCCAGGATCTCCCCCCGACGGTCCCTCCTGCGGGGACCCCGGCAGCCACGCAGCCGACCGCCACCCGGGTCCCCGCTGAAGCGCCACCCGCGGCGGGGGCGACGCCGTCGCAACCCTCTCCGCCGAGCCCCTCGACCGCACCACCCGCTGAGCCGCGGCCTGCTCGCCGCCGCTTCCCCCCCCAACCGCCGGGGCGCGTGCTGCACATCGTGCAGATCGCCGTCCTCCCCTCACGCGAAGCGGCGGGCCGCCTCAGCGAACGGCTGCGGGGGTCGGGCTTTGAGCCCTATCTGGTGCCGGTGGGTGAAGGGTACGCTGTTCGCATTGGCGCCTTCCGCGAGCGCGCCCGCGCCGTCCGCCTCGCCGGGCTGGCTTCCGCCAGGGGCTTCCCTGCGACCATCATCGAGCACCGCTAATGCAGAAGCCGCCGGGGGACCCCGGCGGCGCACCGTAGACGATGGGTTGCTGGAGCGGGAGACGGGACTTGAACCCGCGGCCTTCTCCTTGGCAAGGAGATGCTCTGCCTTCTGAGCTACTCCCGCAACTGCTCCGATTATAGCCCGGGCGCTGGGCGGCAGCAAATCCCTTCGCGCATCGGTGGTCCCCCAAACGGGTGAAGGAACAGCCGCCGGTGGACTGGAAGGGCTGCACCCCGTGGGCACCATCTGTCTCGACCCCGGCCACGGCGGGGAGGACCCCGGCGCCGTGCGGGACGGTCTGGCGGAGAAGGAGGTCACCCTGCAGGTGGCGCTGGCGGCGGCCGCGGCCCTGCAGAAGGCGCACCGGGTGGTGCTGACCCGAGAGAGCGACCGCACCCTCACCCTGGCGGAGCGGCGCCGCGTCGCCGCCCTGGCCGGAGCGGACCTCTTCGTCTCCGTGCACGTCAACGCGGCGGCGCGCTCCCAGGCGCAGGGGTACGAGGTGCTGGTCCGCCCGGAGCACGATCCGGCCAGCCGGGAACTGGCGCTTCTCATCCTGGATGCAGTCGCGGAGCGCTTCCCGGGACGGCGGAACCGCGGCATCAGGACTGCGGCCCTGGCCGTGTTGCGCCAGCCCCGGCCGAGCTGTCTGGTGGAGGGCTTCTTCCTCTCGAACCCGGAGGAGCGGGCGCTGCTGGCCAGGCCCCAGACCCACGCCGCGCTGGGAGCGGCCATCGCCCGGGGCTGTGCGGCGTTTGTGCAGGGCGTGGAGGTCACGCCGTGGGGCGGCGGCCCCGCAGCAACAGGTAAAGGAAGAACGGCGCCCCCAGCAGCGCCGTTACCACGCCGACCGGAATCTCCCCCGGCGTGACCACCGTCCGCGCCAGGAGGTCGGCCAGCACCAGGGTGACGGCGCCAGCCAGGGCGGCAGCCGGGAGCAGGACGCGGTGGTCGGGACCGACTACCAGGCGCATCAGGTGCGGGGTGACCAGGCCGACGAAGCCGATCAGCCCGCTGGTGGCCACCGCGGCCGCCGCCATCAGCGAGCCGCAGGCCAGCAGGATGCGCTTCACCCGGGGGACGTCCACGCCCAGCAGCAGCGCCCCCTCCTCCCCCACCTGCAGCACGTTAAGGTCCCGGCCATAGAGCCAGGCCACCAGCAGGCCCACCGCTGCATAGGGCGCGGCCATGCCGATGTGGGCCCAGGTGCGCCCGGCGAACCCGCCCATGACCCAGAAGATGACCCGCTGCAGGCTCTCCCCCCCGGCCAGCTGCATTAGGGAGATGATGGCGGAGAGGAAGGCGCCGATGGCCACCCCGGCCAGGAGGAGGTCCTCCATGGGGACATCACTGTTGCGGCGGGCCAGGCGGTAGACGCCGTAGGAGGCGGCCAGCGCCCCCAGGAAAGCGGCGATGGGGACGGTGCCGATGGTCGCAGGCCCGGCGCCCCCGCCGCGCACGATGGTCATGGTGGCGCCCAGGGCCGCGCCGGCGGAGACCCCGATAATATAGGGGTCGGCCAGCGGATTGCGGAACAGCCCCTGGAACACCGTGCCCGCGCCAGCCAGGCTCATCCCCACCACGCCAGCCAGGATCACGCGGGGCAGGCGCAGGACCAGGATGATGGCCGCGGTCTCAGGGGGCCAGGTCACCGCCACGGGGACGCCAGCCGCCCGCAGGAGTACCGCCCCTGCGGTGCGCGGGTCGACGGCCACCGACCCCACGGCTACCCCGGCCACAGCGGAGAACCCAAGCAGCCCCGTCAGGATCACCAGCACGGGAAGCGGCCGAGCCCGCCGCCGTGCGATCACGGCTGCCGCCGGGTCAGCGCGAAGAAGACGTCCTCAAGGGTAACCGGCCGCCCTTCCGTTCCGTCCACCGCAGCCTTCAGACGCCCGGGGGCGTCGATGGCGATGAGCCGACCCCGGTCGATGACGGCCACGCGGTCACATAGCCGTTCCGCCTCCGCCATGTCATGGGTGGCCAGCAAGACCGTCTTCCCCTCGCGGCTTTGGGAGAGGATCAGATCGCGCACCAGGCGCGCCCCGTGCGGGTCCAGGCCTACCGTGGGCTCGTCCAGCAGAAGGACGGAGGGGTCGTGCAGCATGGTCCGCGCCAGGGCCAGGCGCGCACACATCCCCGAGCTGTAGCGGCCCGCCAGGTCGTCGGCGCGCTCCGCCAGGCCCACCAGGTCCAGCAGAGCGGCAGCGCGCGCCCTGGCCTCCGCCCTGGGGAGGCCATAGAGCTCGGCAAAGTACAGCAGGTTCTCCCGCCCGGTAAGGCGGCGGTAGACGGCGCGGTCGCCCGCCAGCAGGACCCCGATCCGCCGCCGCACCGCCTGCGGCTGCAGCCGCACGTCGAATCCCTCCACCAGGGCGGTGCCCTCTGTGGGCGCCAGGAGGGTGCTCAACACGAGGATGGTGGTGGTCTTGCCGGCGCCATTGGGCCCGAGCAACCCCAGGCGCTCCCCCCGAGCCACATCCAGGGTAGCCCGGTCGACGGCCACCACCTGGGAGGCGGCCGCCCCGTCCCGCCTGCGGGCGGGAAAGCACTTGGTCAGACCGCGCAGGGCAACGGCCGGTCCGGGATGTGTCGGCGTCACCGCAGCGCCTCGTCCCGGACGCGCACATCCGGGTGCGCCTGGAGATAGGCGGCGACCCGCGAGGCCATCTTGGGGCCGATCACCGCCGCAATCTCCTCCAGCGAGGCCTGGCGGACGCGGCGCACCGAGCCGAAGTGGCGGATGAGGTCGCGCTTGCGCTTTTCGCCTATGCCGGGAATCTCATCGAGCAGGGAGAAGACCACCCGCCGCTCCCGCAGCTTCTGGTGGTAGGCTCGGGCGAAACGATGCGCCTCGTCGCGCACGCGCTGAAGCAGACGCAGCGCCTGGCTGTCGCGGGGCAACACCAGGGGCTCGGGACGGTCCGGGGTGAAGACCAGCTCCTGCTGCTTGGCCAGGCCGATGGCCGGGATGGTCTGGTTGAACTCAAAAAGCACCTCGCAGGCGGCATTCAACTGCCCTCGCCCGCCGTCGATCACCAGGAGGTCGGGCAGCACCGACCACTTGGGCCGCAGCGGCTCGTCCCGATCCAGCCGTTCCTGCTCCTGGCGCGCCTGGGCAAACCGCCTCCGCAGCATCTCCCCCAGCATGGCGTAGTCGTTAGGCCCCCGGGTCCACTTCATACGGAAGCGGCGGTAGTCGCTCTTCTTCGGCCGACCGCCTTCGAAGGTGATGAGCGAGCCCACCGCTTCCCCCGCCTGGAAGTTGCTGACGTCGTAGGCCTCGATGCGGAAGGGCATGGTCTCCAGACGGAGCAGCTCCTGCAGTTCCTTCAGGGCCACTCCTTCCGGCCCGCCCACGCCGCGGGCGCGCTCCTGGTGCAGGAAGAGCGCGGCGTTCTCCGCAGCCAGCTCCACCAGCCTGCGCCGGTCGCCCCGCTGCGGCACCTCCACGCTCACCGGCCCGCCGCGGCGCCGCGCCAGCCACTGCGTCAGTACCTCCTGATCTTCCACCGGATCCTGCAGCAGGATCTCCCGCGGCAGGCTGGGCGCGTCCTCGTAGTACTGCTTGAGGAACTGGGAGAGGATCTGCCCCCGGGCCAGGCCCTGGGTGCCGCTCAGCAGGAAGTGCTCCTGGCCTTGCACGCGCCCGCCGCGGATGAAGAACATCTGGACGCAAGCCGCGTCCCCGGATTGAGCCACCGCGGCCACGTCGCGGTCCTCCAGGCCGGCGGAGGCGATGCGCTGCCGGGCGTAGACCGCCTCCATAGCCTGGATCTGGTCGCGGAGCTGCGCCGCCCGCTCGAACTCCCTCCGGTCCGCCGCCTCCTGCATCTGCTGCCGCAGCTCCTGCAGCAGGTCTTGCTGCTTGCCCTCCAGGAAGGCGGCCGCCTGGTGCACCTGGGAGGCGTACTCCTCGGGCCCTGCCCCCCAGGCGACACATGGCGCCGTGCACTGGCCGATGTAGTAGTCGAGGCAGGGACGGGGAAGCGACCGGGTGATCTCGATGGTGCAGGTGCGCAGCTTGAACAGCCTGCGGATGGTGCGGATGGTCCGTCCCACCAGCTTGGGCTCATGGTAGGGGTAGGGACCGAAGTAGCGACCGCCGTCGCGCACCACCCGCCGGGTCATGATGATGCGGGGGAAGGGCTCATTGGTCAGCTTGATATAGGGATACGCCTTGTCGTCGGCCATGCGCACGTTGTAGGGGGGGCGGTGGCGCTTGATGAGGCTGACCTCAAGGATCAGCGCCTCCACCTCGTTATCGGTGGCCACGTAGTCGATGTCGGCGATGCGGGAGACCAGGTGCTCCAGTCGCGGGCTGAGACGGGAGGCGCTGTCCTGAAAATACTGTCGCACGCGGCTGCGCAGGGACGCCGCCTTCCCCACATAGAGGACACGGCCCAGGGCGTCCTTCAGCAGGTAGACCCCGGGCTGCGCCGGCAGCAGCCTCAGCTTTTCGGCGATGGCGGAGGACTCCACGCCCTGATGATATCAGTATGCGGCCAGCAGCGCGCCGATACGGCGCAGGCCCTCGGTGAGTACGTGGGCGTCCATCCCGTAGCCGACGCGGATAAACCCGTCCAGGCCGAAGTGGTCCCCCGGCACCACCAGAACGTCCTGCTCGGTGCGCAGGCGCTCGGCCAGCGCGGTGGAGTTGACCGGCGCGCGGTAGCGGAGCATGGCGATGGCGCCGGCCTCCGGGGGCGTCCATCCCACGCGTCCCTCCTGCTCGGCCACCCAGGCTGAGAGCAGCCCCAGGTTGGACTGAAGCGTCAGCCGGGTCCGTTGAGCCAGCCGGGAATGGACGCGCGGGGAGAGGGCCACGCGGGCCAGCATGTCGCTTAGGTAGGCCGGGCCGATGGTGGTGTAGTCGTGTCGCGCCCAAAGGTCGGCGATGACCTCCCGCGGTCCGGTGATCCAGCCGATGCGCAGGCCGGGGAGGCCGTAGGCCTTGGAGAGGCCGCAGGTCACCAGCACCCTCTCATACCGCCCCCAGAAGGTGGGGGTGAGGGGGCCGACCACCTCGGCTCCGCGGTAGACCTCGTCGGCGACGATCCAGGCCCCCACCCGGGCGGCGGCCCCCACCACTGCGTCCATCTCCCCGACGGTGAGGACGGCGCCGCTGGGGTTGTTGGGGTTGCACACCACGATCGCCTTGGTCCGGGGGCCGACCGCCGCCTCCAGCGCGGAAAGGTCAGGCCGCCACCCCCGGTTCGCCTGCAGCCAGCAAGCCTGCACCTGCCCGCCGAAACCGCGCACCAACCCGGGGATCTGCATGTAGTTGGGCAACAGCAGGACGACCTCGTCTCCCGGCTGGACCAGCCACCAGGTCGCCAGGAAGTTGGCCTCGGCCGTCCCGCTGGTCACCAGGACGTGCTCGGCGGTGGCGCCGGGGTAGAGGGCAGCGATGGCCTGGCGCAGTTCCGGGCTGCCCCGCGTGTGCCCGTAGCCCAGAGGCTGCCGGGCCAGCACTTCCCGCACCCAGGAGTGGTCCACCAGCGAGGCCAGGGTGACCGGCATGACCCCGCTCTCGCTGAGGTTGTAGGCCACCTCCGTCTCATAGGTGGACTGCCAGCGCTCCATGGCGAAGGGTTCAAGGGGCATCTGCTACCGCTCCCTCCCTCACCCGTAAGGGTGTCCGGGAACTCTCGCCCACGTGCGGCCGGGGACCCCGGCGTGTCGCGGCGCGAAGTTCCGGGGTGGACTAGCGGGACCGGCCGCGGGCCGCCGCGGAAGAGCGCACCCGCGCCCCGTCTGTCGACTGCTGGCGGGACGCGGGTGTTCCCACGCCCAGCACGCGCTGCAGGAACTGTCCGGTGTAGGAGTGGGGGACCGTGGCCACCTCCTCCGGGGTCCCTTCGGCGATGACCTCACCGCCCAGCTCCCCTCCCTCCGGTCCCAGGTCCACGATCCAGTCCGCCGTCTTGATCACATCCAGGTTGTGCTCGATGACCACCACGGTGTTGCCCGCGTCCACCAGCCGGTGCAGCACCTGGAGGAGCCGCTCCACATCGGCGAAGTGTAGCCCCACCGTGGGCTCGTCGAGGATGTACAGGGTCTTTCCCGTGTCCCGGCGGGAAAGCTCCGCCGCCAGCTTCACCCGCTGCGCCTCTCCGCCAGAGAGCGTGGTCGCCGGCTGGCCCAGCTTGATGTAGCCCAGGCCCACGTCGTGCAGGGTCTGCAGCTTCCGTCGGATCCGCGGCACGTGCTCGAAGAAGGCCAGGGCCTCGTCTACGGACATGTCCAGGACATCGGCGATGCTGCGGCCGCGGTAGAGCACCTCCAGCGTCTCCCGGTTGTAGCGCCTGCCGTGACAGACCTCGCAGGGAACGTACACGTCGGGGAGGAAGTGCATCTCAATGCGCACGATCCCGTCACCCTCGCAGGCCTCGCAGCGGCCTCCGCGCAAGTTAAAGGAGAAGCGGCCCGGCCTGTAGCCGCGCATGCGCGCATCTGGCGTCTGAGCGAACAGATCCCGGATCAGGTCGAAGGTCTTGGTATACGTAGCCGGGTTGCTGCGCGGCGTGCGGCCGATGGGGGACTGGTCGATGTTGATCACCTTGTCGATCAGGTGCAGGCCGTCGATACGCTCGTGAGCCCCGGCGCGCAGGCGCGTCCCGTGCAGGGCATGAGCCGCCGCCCGGTAGAGGATGTCGTCCACCAGGGTGGACTTGCCCGACCCGGAGACGCCGGTGATGCAGACGAAGAGACCGAGGGGGATGCGCACGTCGATGTTCTTCAGGTTGTGCTCCCTCGCCCCCCGCACGATGAGCGCGCCGCCGCTGCCCGGGCGGCGACGCGCCGGCACCGGAATCTTCCGCCGCCCCGAGAGGTAGAGGCCGGTGATGGAGTGCGGGTGGCGGGCCACATCCTCAGGCGTGCCGCTGACGACCACAGCGCCCCCCTCCGCCCCCGCGCCCGGTCCGATGTCCACCACCCAGTCCGCGGAGCGGATGGTCTCCTCGTCGTGTTCCACCACCAGGATGGTGTTGCCCAGGTCGCGCAGGGCCTTCAGCGTGGCGATCAGCCGCTTGTTGTCCCGCTGGTGCAGGCCCACGCTGGGCTCGTCCAGCACATACAGGACCCCCATCAGCCCCGAGCCGATCTGGGTGGCCAGGCGGATGCGCTGCGCCTCCCCACCGGATAGGGTGTTGGCGGTGCGGTCCAGCGTCAGGTAGTCCAGCCCCACGTTCACCATGAAGCCCAGGCGAGCGCGGATCTCCTTGAGGATCTGGTGAGCGATGAGCTGCTCCCGCTCGCTCAGCGTCAGCCCGGCAAAGAACTGCTGCGCCTGGCGGATGGTCAACGCCGTGAGCTGGGCGATGTTCAGCCCTCCCACGCGTACCGCCAGCGACTCGGCCTTCAGCCGGGTGCCGCGGCAGGTGGGGCAGGGCTGCGTGGTCATGAACCGCTCGATCTCCTCGCGGACGTACTCGGAGTCAGTCTCCTTGTACCGCCGCTCCAGCTGGTTGATCACACCTTCGAAGTAGGTGTCGTAGACGCGCAGGGCTCCCCATTTGTTGTGGTAGCGCACGCGGATGGGCTCCTCTGACCCTCGCAGCAGGACCTCGATGAAGGCTTTGGGCAGGCGGCGCAGCGGCGTCTTCATGTCTACCCGGTAGTGCGCGGCCAGGGACTGCAGCAGTTCGGTGTAGTAGTCGCTGCTACTTTCGGCCCAGGGGACCACCGCCCCATCCAGCAGGGAGCGGTCGCGATCCAGCACCAGGTCGGGGTCGATCTCCTGCCTGAAGCCCAGCCCCGAGCAGGTGGGACACGCTCCGTAGGGGCTGTTGAAGGAGAAGATCCGCGGCTCGATCTCCGGCAGCACCGTGCCGTGCTCGGTGCAGGCGAACTGCTGGCTGAAGACCAGCAGCTCGTCGCCGTCTCGGGAGGGCGCGGAGGGGGGTCCTCCGGCTTCCGGGACCTCGTGACTCGCCGTCGGGCCCGCTCCTGTTCCCCCGCCGTCAGGAAGGACGTGGACGTAGACAATCCCCTGCCCCAGCTTCAGAGCGGTCTCGACCGAATCGGCAAGTCGGGTCTTCACCTCCGGGTGGATGACGATGCGGTCGACCACGACCTCGATGCTGTGCTTGCGGTTCTTGTCCAGGGGAATCTCCTCGCTCAGGTCGTAGACGCTGCCGTCCACGCGGACCCGGACGAACCCCTGGCGGCGCAGGTCCTCGAAGAGCTGCCGGTACTCGCCCTTGCGGCCGCGGACGATAGGGCCGAGGACCTGGATCCGCGTCCTCTCCGGCAGCCCCAGCACCCGGTCCACGATCTGCTCCCGGGTCTGCCGGGCGATGGGCCGGTCGCACTTGGGACAGTGGGGCTGGCCAATCCGCGCGTAGAGGAGCCGCAGGTAGTCGTAGATCTCGGTCACGGTCCCCACGGTGGACCGGGGGTTGCGGGGGGCGCCCTTCTGGTCGATGGAGACCGCCGGGGAGAGGCCTTCGATGTAGTCCACCTCCGGCTTCTCCATCAGCCCCAGGAACTGCCGGGCGTAGGCGGAGAGCGATTCCACGTACTTGCGCTGCCCTTCAGCGTAGATGGTGTCGAAGGCGAGGGAGGACTTGCCCGATCCGGAAATCCCGGTGAGGACGACAAACTTGTCCCGCGGGATCTCCACGGTGATGTTCTTCAGGTTGTGCTCGCGCGCTCCGCGCACGATGATGCGGTCCAGCGGCATGGTCTCTTCGGCGCTCTACGACCCTGCTCAGGAACTCAAGTCATTATTTTCTCAAGCTTGCCGGGCCGCCGTCCAGTCAGGTCTCAGGGCGCCAGTGGCAGCCCTCCAGCACCCCCGGGCCCTGGTCTCCGCGCCGCCCGCAGATGGCGGCGGCGGAGACGCCGCCGCAGGAGGACTGGGCCGGCGCGCGGACGAACAGCTGCGCAGATCGCCCCATGCGGCGCGCCCTCCTTACCCTGGTGCTGGTTATCCTCCTCGGGACTCCCGGCCGCGCCGCCGCCCTCACTGTGGTGGTCGACCCCTCCCGCCTGGGGCTGTTGGAGGCCCGCCAGGCCGCCGTCCTGGCGCCTGAGGGGTACGAGGTCACCTACCTGCTGCGGCCCCCGGGCGAGCAGCGGTTCACGCTGGCCTGCTGGGCGTGCCTGGATGCGGAGTTCGTGGAAGTGGTACTCACCCTGGCGGGGGCCGACCTGGTCGAGGCCCGCACGCGGCGGCCGGCGGATGCAGCGGCCCTGGTCATCCGGCCGGGGCCGGGCGGGGCCGCCGCTTTCTGGGACGTCTACCTGGGCAGCGAGCGCGTCCCCCCGCCTCCGGCTCCGGAGGAGGTCGCCCGCCGCCAGGCCGCAGCGGCCCCGCTCCTGGACAGGGCTCGCGAGGCTCTGGGTCTTGTCGGATTCACCGGGGGCCCGGCGCGGATTGCCCTGCAACTGCGGCAAGGGGCGGACCTCATCCTGCGGGCGGACGAGGCGGACGGGTCCACGGTCTACACCCTGGCCGCCCTGGCCACCCCCGACCTCGCGGAGAGCCTGGAGGTGGCCCGCAGTGCCGAACGGTGGCGCCTGGAGGTGCAGCCGGATCTCCTGGCGATCACGTGGGAGACGTTCGGCCAGCCGGCCAACAGGACGAGGCTTCTTCGCCTGAGCGTGGACGGATGGGGGGAGGGGACGGTGGAAACGGTCACCTTTCCCGGGGGCAGCCGGGTCCTGCAACCCCTGGCGCGGGACCAGGCCGAGGAGATCCTTCGCGGGGGACTGCAGGAGCTGGTCCGCGCACGCCACCGCTTCGCCCTGGGCCTGGGCCGCGACCTCTCCGCGTACCGCCTTCCCTGACCCCGGCGCTTCACCCCCAGACGACGCGGGGAGAGAGGGAGTCTGCCGCCCCATCGCCATCCCTCCGGGCGTCGCCAGCCCGCCCCAGAAGTTCACCGCCGCAAGTTTCCAGGGCCTCGGGCCGCGCGGCCCAGGAATTCTTGAATGCGCCCTAGTGCCGCCGCGCTCCCCGCCGGGCGCTCGGCGGGCCCCTCCGCCGTCCCCCCCCGCGAAGGCCGGTGGCGAAGAAGGGCTCTCCCAGCCCGCGGCGCAGCTCGGCCACCTGATCGCGCAGCGCGGCGGCCTTCTCGAACTCCAGGTTGGCGGCCGCCCGGCGCATCTCCCGTTCCAGCGCCTCGATGGTCTGCTCCAGCTCCTGGGGGGAGAGCATCAGCAGGCGGGCCACGTCCCAGGGCACCTTGCCTCGCTGGCTCTCCGCCAGCTTGATCAACTCCTGGGCGGTGAGCACCTCCGTAGAGGGCTGGTAGCTCTCGATCTCCTCGGCCACCTGCTGGATGTCGATCAGGTCGCGAATCGGCTTGGTGACGGACCGGGGGGTGATCCCGTGCTCCTGGTTGTAGCGCACCTGGATCTCCCGGCGGCGGTTGGTCTCGGCGATGGCCCGTTGCATGGACTCCGTGACCTCGTCGGCGTAGAGGAGCACCCGGCCGGAGACGTGACGTGCCGCCCGCCCCATGGTCTGGATCAGAGAGGTCTCGGAGCGGAGAAAGCCCTCCCTGTCGGCGTCCAGGATGGCCACCAGCGACACCTCGGGCAGGTCCAGCCCCTCCCGCAGCAGGTTGATCCCCACCAGGACGTCGTAGGTACCCAGGCGCAGGTCTTTGAGGATCTGCACCCGCTCCAGCGTCTCCACCTCGGAGTGCAGGTAGTGTACCTTCAGGCCCATCTCCTGCAAGTAGGCCGAGAGGTCCTCGGCCATCCGCTTGGTCAGCGTGGTGACCAGGGTACGCTCCCCCTTCTCCACCTGAGCCTTGATCTCGGCCATCAGGTCGTCGATCTGGCCGCGGGCCGGCCGCACCTCCACGTAGGGGTCCACCAGCCCCGTGGGACGGACGATCTGCTCCACCACCTTCTGGCTGACCTCGTATTCGAACGGCCCGGGGGTGGCCGAGACGAAGACCACCTGGCTGATCAACGCGTCGAACTCCTCCCAGGAGAGGGGGCGGTTGTCCAGGGCGGAGGGCAGGCGGAATCCGTAATCCACCAGGTTGGTCTTGCGGGAGCGGTCTCCCTCCAGCATCCCCTTGATCTGCGGCACGGTGACGTGGCTCTCGTCGATGAACATGAGGAAGTCCCGGGGGAAGTAGTCGAGGAGGCATCCCGGCCGCTCCCCCGGCGCCCGCCCGTCCAGGTGCCGCGAGTAGTTCTCGATGCCGGGGCAGGTGCCGGTCTCCCGCAGCAGCTCCATGTCGTAGCGGGTGCGGAATTCCAGCCGCTGCGCCTCCAGCAGCTTTCCCTGAGCCCGGAACCAGGCCACCCGCTCCTGCAGCTCCGCCTCGATGGTCCCTAGAGCGCGCTCCAGCCGCTCCTCTGTGGTCACCCAGTGCCTGGCCGGCCAGATAGCCACCACCGGCTTCTCCTCCAGGATCTCGCCGGTGAGGGGGTCGACCTCCATGATTCGGTCCACCTCGTCGCCGAACAGCTCCACGCGCACCGCCCGCTCCTCGTAGGCGGGGTGGATCTCGATGACGTCGCCGCGCACGCGGAAGCGGCCCCGGGCAAAGTCGATGTCGTTGCGCTCGTACTGGATGTCCACCAGCCGTCGCAGGATGTCCTCCCGGGTCCGCCGCTCGCCACGGCGGAGCAGCAGCATGACCTCCTTGTAGTCCTCGGGCCGGCCCAGGCCGTAGATGCAGGAGACAGAGGCCACGACGATGACGTCGCGCCGCTCCATCAGCGCCTTGGTGGCGGCGTGCCGCAGCCGGTCGATCTCGTCGTTGATGGAGGCGTCCTTGGCAATGTAGAGGTCCGTCTGTGGGACGTACGCCTCCGGCTGGTAGTAGTCGTAGTAGGAGACGAAGTAGCGGACGGCGTTTTCCGGGAAGAACTGGCGGAACTCGCTGTAGAGCTGCGCGGCCAGGGTCTTGTTGTGGGCGATGACCAGGGTGGGGCGCTGCAGCCGCTCGATCACCCTGGCCATGGTGTAGGTTTTCCCGCTGCCGGTAACCCCCAGCAGTGTCTGGTAGCGGTTTCCCGCCTGCAGGCTGGCCACCAGCTCCTCGATGGCCTTGGGCTGGTCACCCCGGGGCTGCATCTCGGTGAGCATCCTGAACACGGCCATAAAACAATCTTAGCACCCCATCGGGCACCCGGGTGGAGCGCCCCTCCTGGACCTCCCCCGGCGCCGGGTCTGCCGGACCCGGCGGAGGTGGGCGGAAACCCCCTGGGGGTGGATGGCTAAGCCCCGCCCGCCGGTAGGGTTGGGCCCCTCTCCTGGCGAAACATACGGGGCCGGACGACCGACTGTCCGGGAAAGGACGGGGGAGAGGTATGCCCAGGGGAACCGTTAAGTGGTTCAACGCCGAGAAGGGGTACGGGTTCATCACACCCGATGAGGGAGGCAAGGACGTCTTCGTGCACCACTCGGCCATTCAGATGGAGGGGTATCGCACCCTCTCGGAAGGGCAGAAGGTAGAGTACGAGATCACACAGGGACAGAAGGGACCTCAGGCCGCGAACGTCCGCCCGATCTAGTTTCCCCTCCGGGAACTGATGCAGGGTCGTCCGCAGCGACCGATCCGCATTGCCGTGATCGGGGAGCGGCAGACGTCCGCCCCCCTGGCTGAGGCGGCCGAAATCATCGGCCGGGAGATCGCCAGGCGGGGCGGCATTCTCATCTGCGGGGGGATGACGGGGGTGATGGAGGCGGCGGCGCGGGGCGCGGCCGCCGCAGGGGGCGTGGTCGTCGGCATCCTGCCCAGCGCCTCCGCAGAGGAGGGTAATCCCTACCTGACGATTCCCATCCCCACGGGCATGGATGAAGCGCGCAACGTCATCATCGCGCGGTCTGCCGAGGCGGTCATCGCCGTGGGCGGCGGGTACGGGACCCTCTCGGAGATCGGGCACGCATTGAACCTGGGTGTGCCCGTGGTCGGACTGGACACCTGGCAGGTGCGCCGGGAGGGCCTACCCGCCGACCCCATCCGCCGGGCACAGGACCCGCAGGAGGCTGTGGCCTGGGCCTGGGAACAGGCGCTGGCCCGCCGGGGCCGGGGCTAGCCGGGCTCTGGGCGGCGATCGGCCTCTCTGCCTGGTCAGCCTCCCCGGGGGTCAGCGGGGCTGGCCCGGAGCCGTCGCCACAGTGCCTCCACCTGGCGGCGGGTCTCTTCCGGCGTGCCGCTGTTGTCGATGACCCAGTCGGCCTCCGCCACCTTCTCCCGCAGCGGCCGCTGCGCGGCCAGACGCTGGCGGGCTTCCTCCTCACTGATCCCCTCACGGCGGCACAGACGGGCAAGCTGCGTGGTCTCGTCTACGGCCACGACGATCACCCCCTCCAGGGGGAAGGCGTCCCGGGGCGCGGTATCCAGCAGCAGGGGGATGTCCAGGACGATGACCGCATCCGCTGGTAGCCACCGCTGCAGGCGGGCTAGCTCGCGGCGCAGCAGGACCCGGATACGCGGGTGGGTGATCTCGTTGAGGCGACGGCGCGCCGCCGGATCGGCGTAGATCCAAGAGGCCAGGCGGGCACGGTCGATCCGCCCGTCGGGCTGCAGGACCCCCGGGCCGAAGGCGGCCACCACCTCCCGGTACGCCTCCGTACCCGGCTCCATCACCTCGCGGGCCAGGGCGTCGGCGCTGATAACCACCGCCCCCAGCTGGCGGAGGATGGCGGCCACGGTGCTCTTGCCGCTGGCCAGCCCGCCGGTGAGCCCGACGACCCTGGCCATCAGGGGGATAGCGGCGTCATGTCCCGCCAGTTGGGGCCAGCTCTGGCCTCCGTCTTCAGGGGAACCTTCAGCGGGTAGGCCTGGCTCATCACCTCCTGGATGGCCCGGGCGGCCTCCCGCACCTGCGCCGCCGGCACCTCGAAGAGCAGCTCGTCGTGGATCTGCAGGATCAGGCGCACCGCCGGATGGCGGGGGAGCACCTCCCGGGCGACCTCCACCATGGCTTTCTTGATGATGTCAGCGCTGCTGCCCTGGATGGGGGTGTTGATGGCCGTGCGCTCGGCGGCCTCGCGCACCACGCGGTTGCGGGAGAAGAGGTCGGGGAGGTAGCGGCGACGGTTCAGCAGGGTGGTGACGTAGCCGTCGCGCCGCGCCTGCTCCACGATGCGGGTCATATACGCCCGCACCTGTGGGTAGCGGGCATAGTAGCGCTCGATGTACTGTCTGGCCTCCGCCTTGCCGATCCCCAGTTGCGCCGCCAGCCCGAACTCGCTCATGCCGTAGGCCACGCCGAAGACGATGGTCTTGGCCCGCCGCCGCAGGTCGGGTGTGACCTGGTCCCGCGGCACGTTGAACACTTCGGCCGCCGTCACCGCGTGCACGTCGTCGTCGCGGGCGAAGGCGGCCAGCAGGCCCGGGTCCTCGGTAATGTGGGCCAGGACGCGCAGGTCGATCTGGGAGTAGTCCACGCCCAGCAGCAGGGCGCCGTCGCCCGGGATGATGGCGCGGCGAATCCGCCGCCCCACCTCGGTGCGGATGGGAATGTTCTGCAGGTTGGGCTCGGTGCTGGAGAGACGGCCGGTGGCTGCCAGAGTCTGATTGAAGGTGGTGTGGACCCGGCCGGTGCGGGGGTCGACCAGCCGCGGCAGGACGTCCACGTAGGTGTTCTTCAGCTTGACCAGCTCGCGATACTCCACCACCTTCGCGGCGATCTCGTGCTGGGCGGCCAGATACTCCAGCACCTCCTGGTCCGTGGAGAGGCCCGTCTTGGTCTTCTTCAGCGCCGGGAGCTGCAGCCGCTGGAAGAGGACGAAGGCCAGTTGCTTGGGGCTGCTGATGTTGAACTCCATCCCCGCCAGCCGGTAGATCTCGGTGGCCAGCCCGTCGATCTGCCGCACCAGCTCCCGGTCCAGCTCCTGCAGGCAGGGGATGTCCACTTTCACCCCGGCACGCTCCATCTCCGCCAGCACCACGGTCAGCGGCATCTCGATGTGCTGGAACAGCCCGGTAAGCTCCCGCTCCCGCAGTCGCTCCTCCAGGAGCGGCCGCAGGCGGAGCAGAGCGTCTGCCGCCCGGCAGGCCGGCTGCGGGCCGCGCAGCGGCAGCGCCTCCTCCCCCTCTCCCTCCAGCCGCCAGTGCAGGTACTCCCAGGCTGCGCTCTGCAGGGTGTGGGTCCGCTTCCCCGGGTTAAGCAGGTAGGCGGCCAGGGCCACATCGAAGTCCCACCCTCCCGGCCGCACGCCCTGGCGCACCAGCAGGTGGTAGTCGCCCTTGGCGTCGCCGGTGACCTTGCGCACCGAGGGATCGGCCAGCCAGGCCGCCAGCTCGTTGGGGATCCGGCCGTCGAGGGGCAGGAAGCGGGCCCTCCCCTCCCGCCCGGCGACAGCGATCCCGGTGAGTGTGGCGGTCAGCGGATGCTCGGGCGTGTGCACCAGCACCACGCCGGCCTCGCCCCGCTGGCGCACCTCTGCCAGCAACCCCTCCGGGGAGCTGACCACCTGGTATTCCCCCTGCGGTGGGGCCTGCGGCGGTGCCGTCCCCAGGCGCTCCAGGAGGGTCTTGAACTCCAGGTCGCGGAAGAGGGCCGTCAGCCGCTCCCGATCCGGCGGATGCCGCCGCAGCTCCTCCCAGCTCCAGGCCAGCGGTACCTCCACCACCGTTGCCAGGTGCTTGCTCTGCCGGATCTGTGCGGCGTGGGCGGCCAGCCGCTCCCGCAGCCGGGGGGGTGCCTCTTCCAGCCGCTGCAGCAGCGCTTCCACGGAACCAAACTGAGCCACCAGCGCACTGGCGCTCTTCTCACCAATGCCGGGCACCCCCGGGATGTTGTCCGTGGGATCCCCCTTCAGCGCCTTGAAGTCCGGGAGCTGGGCGGGAGCGAAGCCGAAGCGCTGGCGCACGGCCGCCTCGTCGTAGACGGTGGTCTCCGTGATGCCACGGCTGGTGATCATGACGCGGATACCCGGCCGCACGATCTGCAGCAGGTCCAGGTCGCCGCTCACGATGAGGACGTCTATCTCCTCGGCCACGGCGCGCCGGGCCAGGGTGGCGATAACGTCTTCCGCCTCGTAGCCTTCCATCTCGAACATGGGGATGCGCAGGGCCTGCAGGATCTCCTTGCTCAGCGCCAGCTGCGGCCGCAGGTCGTCGGGCATGCGCTCACGCTGCGCCTTGTAGGCGGCGTAGGCCCTGTGCCGAAAGGTGGGGACGGGCCTGTCGAAGGCGGCGGCAGCGTAATCCGGCTGCTCCTCCTCCAGCACCTTGAGCAGCATATTGGCGAAGCCGTAGACCGCGTTGGTCGGCCGGCCGTCGCTGGTGGTGAAGTAGGGGAGGGCGAAGAAGGCGCGGTAGACCAGACCGTTGGTATCCAGGAGGACCAGCTTCCCGGTCACCAGGAAATCACCCGGACCAGTATAGCAACCGCCTGTACGCAGACGGGGGCGGCGGGCACAGCCTGTGTCCTCACAGGGTGCGCGGTCCCCGGGCGGCCCCGGTCCCGCGGCCCGGGTAGCGGCGGAGGGTCCTCAGAGGGAGCTGGCCCCGCGGCGCTGGTAGCGGCGCACGACCCCCCGGCCGGCCAGCCCCACCAGGAGCACGGGGGCCAGGGCGCTCAGGGTGACCACCAGCCGCTCGGCTGCAGCCAGCAGCTGCCGGATCGTTCCCAGGAAGGCCTCCCGCATCCGGCGCCACGAGGCGGTAAAGTCCCAGAAGATCCCGGAACTGCCTCTGGGCTTCTGGCGCAGCCTCACCTCAAGCGCGGCCAGCTCCACGCGGTGGGCCAGAAAGCGCAGCCGCCCGCTCAACCGCTCGATCTCCCCCCGGACGCGGGAGAGTTCCTGCTCGATGGCCAGCAGGTCGGCCACCCGCGTTGCCCGCTCCATAAAGATGAGCAGCTGCCGCTCGTGTCTCTCCAGGTTGCGGATGCGCGCCTGCAGGTCAACGAACTCCTCGGTGACATCCTGCCCGCTCACTCGTCGCCCCCTGACCTGGCCCAGCGCTTCGACCCGCTCCAGCGTGCGGGAGAAGGCCCGGGCGGGCACGCGCAGCACGAAGGTCCCCTGCGGCGGTTCCCCCTGCGAGGTGGTGGACTCGGCGACGAAGCCCCCGCTGTCCTCGGCGATACGCACCAGGGAGGCCGAAGCGTCCTCGAAACTGGCCACCTCCACCGTCAGCTCGGCCTGGCGGACCACCTGCCGCTCGAAGGGCAGACGGGGAGCCTCCGGGACCTGCCCCCGGAGCGGGACGGCGGGGACCCCCACCTGCCGGGTCCGGCCAAGTCCCTCGCTGCTCCCCACCCTCTCCACCGCCTGCACCGGCAGCGGGGGGCGCGCTCCCTGCCGCTCCTCCGCCACCTGCCTGCGCGCGGGCAGGAGGTCCGGCCAGAGGTTGACGGCGAAGAGGGCGACCAGCCCCGCGGCGGCTGCCACCAGCCCCACGCGCCAGAGGGCGCCTCCCGGCGCTGTCACGCCCGATAGTCGGAAACGGGAGCGGACGGGATGACTCTGCTCCGCCTCCAGCTGCTGTCGCACGGCGGCGCGGAG
This sequence comes from Armatimonadota bacterium, assembly GCA_031459715.1. Lineage (NCBI taxonomy): Bacteria > Bacillati > Candidatus Sysuimicrobiota > Candidatus Sysuimicrobiia > Candidatus Sysuimicrobiales > Candidatus Humicultoraceae > Candidatus Humicultor > Candidatus Humicultor tengchongensis. Next base: position 49,702 of record JAVKIA010000015.1, read on the forward strand.
GCCGGCGGGGGCGCGCACCGCCTCCATCTGGCCTAGCAGGGCCACGGTGCGCCGCAGCCCGGCGAGGGCCCCGCGGCAGGCGGCGCAGGCCTCCAGGTGGGCCCCCACCTCGCGTCGCTCTGCGGCGTCGATCCGCCCGTCCAGGTACGCGGAGAGCCGTTCCAGCGGCAGGTGAGCCTCCATCATCCTTCCTCCAGCAGTTCACCCGGTGCCAGATCCCTCAGCGCCCGGCGCAGCGAATCGCGCGCCCGGCTCAGCCGGGAACGCACCGTGCCCAGGGGGATGCGCAGGACGGCGGCGATCTCCTCGTAGGCCAGGCCCTGCAGGTCGCGCAGCACGATCACCACCCGGTGGTCGGGAGAGAGCTGCTGCAGCGCCTGGTGTACCCGCTGCTGGACCTCCCGCCGTTCCGCCTCCCGGTCGGGGTTGTGAGCGCTGGCGGGCAGCGCCACATCCTCCAGAGGAAGGGGCGGTGCCTGTGGCCGGCGGCGCACGATGTCCAGGGCCGCGTTCACGGCGATGCGGTGCAGCCAGGTGCCGAAGGCGGCTTCGTGACGGTAGCGGGGCAGGGCGCGGAAGGCCTTGACGAAGGTCTCCTGCGCCGCATCGTGGGCGTCGTCGGCGTTCCCGGTGATGCGGTAGACGGTATGGTAGACGCGGTCCTGGTGCGCGGCCACCAAGTGGTCAAAGGCGTCCAGGTCGCCGCGGCGGCTGCGCTCGATCAGCGCCCCTTCCGCCGGATCCACCTGCGCCGGCGCTTCACCGGCTGCGGCTTCCGTGGGCCACCTCCCCGCGGGCATCTGTGCCCTGGTCGCCGACATCCGTCCCATTAGACGGAGGCACCCCTCCTGAGTTCCGCTGTGCAGGGGAACAATCGGTAATTCCAGGTGGTGCCGGGGGCGGGACTCGAACCCGCACGGGGTTTCCCCCATCGGTTTTTGAGACCGAAGCGTCTGCCTGTTTCGCCACCCCGGCACACGTGCCTGGTGCAAAGGGTTGCGCAGGACGATGGTAGCACCGCACCACATTGCGGGCAAGGCATGGCACCGGCTTAGAAACCCGGGCAAACAGCTTCTAGTATTTGGATCAGTGTGGCCAGTCCAGAATGGCCAGGTACTGCCGGAAGAAGGCCTCCAGGACTGCCGGCCGGCTCACTGCCTGCAGCAGCAGGCGCAACAGGCGGCGCGGCAGGAACAACACCGCGCCATTTGCCCACAGCAGGACCCGGAAGCGAAGGCGCTCCCGCCACACGATGGAGCGGTAGCGCGACGCGGCCTCCTCCAGGGACCAGCGCCCCTGCAGCACGCCCTGCAGCAGGCGGCCACAGAGTTCCCCGGCCCGCACGGCGGTGCGGATCCCCTCCCCCGTCAGCGGGAGGCACTGGCCCGCCGCATCGCCGGCGAGGAAGGTGCGGCCGACCACCGTTGGGCACAGGCCGGTGGCCAGAAATCCCCCGTGTAGAGGCCCGGGAGCGAGGTCGAAGCGGGAGAGGAAACGGCTCAGGGCGGGCAGCAGCCTGGTCTCTCCCCGGTAGCTGAGCACGCCGAAGCGGGTCACCGCTCCGCAAGAAAAGGCCCAGGCGTAGCCGTCAGAGACCTCCGGCACGAAGTAGAACCGCAGCCCGGTCTCGGGGGGCGCGGGAATCTCCGTTTCCAGGCCGAAGGCCAGCCGCCTCCCCCGCGCCGCCGCGGCCAGCACAGAGCGGGGACCGGTGGCGTCCACGACAGCGCGGGCAGGAAATGTGCCGGCTGTGGTGTGCACGCAGCCGTCCTCAATCCTCAGCACGGAAGCCTGGAGAAAGTGCGCCCCGGTGACGGCAAAGGCCAGCCGGCAGTAGGCTGCGTAGTCGAAGGTGCAGAAGGGCTCGGGAAGCGGCCAGCGTACCGCCTGCGCTCCCACGGTGATGCGCAGATGGTCGTGCCGCTGCAGGATGGCCTCTCCTGCACCCGCGCGTTCTACCAGGGATGCGGGGGCCGCGCAGGCGGAGGTCTGCCCCGCGCCCAGGGGTGCCCGGTCCACAAGCAACGCCACCGGGCCCAGGACGCGGGCGGCGGCCAGACCGGCGAAGCTGGCCCCGGCGATGAACACGGGGTGCTGCACCGCGATCCTCGTCCTACGGCAGCGGCCGTGCGTGCTCGAACCGCACCGGCCGGGACAGAGCCGGGACGCGCAGGCGGTCGTGGCGGGTGACGGCCACGCTCAGGCCGATGGTGCGCAGGGCCTCCACCAGCCCGCCCCGGATGTTCAGGGCACCCTCCAGCGTGGCGGGGTCACCCAGGGCGGTGATGACAAAGGGCCCCTGCAGACGCTCCAGGTCTGCGACCACGGTCCCACCCACCTGCCCGAACCCCGTCATCGCCGTCACCCGGTGGCCGTTGACGGCCACCGCTTCTGCGCCTGCCGCCCACAGCTCGTTGACCACCCCGACGATGTCCTGGTAGGTGACCACCACCGGGTTGCTGCCGGCCGGCCGACTGGGCGCGTCCTTCATGGTCACGGTGACCCCGGGCCCTTCCATGGCCTTCAGACCCACCGCGGTACGCAGCACCTCCAGCTCCCTGGACATGGCGGCGGTCAGGCTCTGCCCCTCGGCTGCGCTCCGCTCGTAGGCCTCCAGCTGCCGGCGCAGCGCGGCCACCTGCGCCTCCAGGGCCGCGTTCGCCTCCCGCTCCTCACGCAAGAGTGTAGCCAGGGCGTAGACATTCCTGGTGGGCACCTCCGGCTGCTGCACCAGGGAGCGACCGGCCCGAGACTGGATGACAAGGAGGAAGCCTAAGGCCAGCAACAGCACCGCGGCCAGCACCTGCAGCACGGGCAGGGCCAGGGGGCGGGGGGCTGCCGGCTGATCCATGGCGGGTGATCCCTCCCGGCTCAGGGTGCCGTCCCGGCCCCGGCCCGGACCAGCCGGCGCTCCAGCTCGGCAGCTCCGGCGGGTCCGATAAACGGACCGACGAACCGGTCGACGAGCATCCCCGATGGGTCGATGAAGATCGAGGTGGGCAGCCCCGTGATCTGGTAGCGCTCCATCAGCCTGCCGCTCCGGTCAAAGACCGCCGGGTAGGGCAGCCCGTGGCGCTGCAGGAAGGCCCTCGCCGCGTCCACCTCGTCCAGAACGGCCACACCGACGAAGACCACCCCGCGGTTGCGGTAGCGCTCGTACACCGTCCGCAGGTCAGGCGCCTCCGCCGCGCACGGGGCGCACCAGGAGGCGAAGAAGTTGAGCAGAACCACCTTCCCCCGAAAGTCGCTGAGGCGGAGCTGGCCGCCCCGGAGGGAGGGAAGGGTAAAGTCGGGAGCCGGACGTCCCGCCAGCAGCGGTGAGGCGGGTGAGCGGCCCGATGGCGGGACCACTGCATAGGGACGAAGCGCCCGGGGGTCCTGCCCGGGTGAGGTGGCGGGAAGGACGAGAAGGTAGGCGAGGCCACCACCGGCCAGCAACCCCACCAGAGCGCCAAGGAACAGACGTCTCCCCCGGGTCATCCTACCGGTCACCCTCCTCCACCCAGGCCGTCCCTGCGCCGAACTCCGACTCCAGGTCCTCAGCCAGCGCGGGGTCGGCACGCACGCGAACCTCCTGGGAGCGAACGACCGTCTCCCGGTCGTCGCGCACCAGGTGCAGGACCAGCGGGTGGTGTCCGGGGTGCCGCTCCAAGGCCACCCGCAACCGCTCCAGCGCCTCCGCGCCGAGGTGGACCGGGAGGCGGACGTGGAGCACCGGGCCTCCCGGCCCCTCCGGGGGCGTCTCCTCCGGCGCCAAAGCGACTGTCCCGCCGTTCCCGTCCGCGCCGGGCGCGTCCTCCGCCAGCAGCGGCTCAGCCTCCGTGAGCGGCTCCGCCACCGGGGCCTCAGCGAGCGGGAAAAGGCTCTCCGCCAGGACCTTCACCTGCTGCTCCGCCACGTCTGCCCGGCCGCGTACCACCAGGACGGCGTCCTTCTTCAGGAGGAAGGCGTTTTGCTCATAGGTCTTGGGGAAGACGATCACCTCCACCGCTCCGGTGAGATCTTCCAGGGTGAGGAAGGCCATCACCGATCCGCTCCTGGTGGTGGTGCGCTTGAGGGCGGTGACGATGCCCCCCACGGTGACCGTGGTCCGATCGGGCACTTCGGAGAGCTGGCCGATGGGCAGGCTGACCCGCGCCGCCAGGTCCTCCTGCAGGTGAGCCAGCGGGTGGTCGGAGATGTACAGGCCCAGCATCTCCTTCTCCATGGCCAGGCGCTCCCGGTCGCTGAACTCCTCCACCGGGAGGAGTGGCGGGGACTCGACCGCGGGCCCGTCCAGGGCGAAGAGGCCCTGCTGCGGGGAGTCGCGCAGCCGCTGCACCCGCTGCGCCGCCGCCAGGGCCTGGTCCAGGCTGGCCAGCAGCTGCGCCCGGGGCTGGCCCAGGGAATCCAGCGCTCCCGCCTTGATCAGGCTCTCCAGAACCCGCTTGTTCACCACCCGCCCGTCCACCCGGGCGCACAGGTCGGTCAGGGAGCTGAAGGGACCCTCCTGCCGCGCGCGGATGATCTCCTGCACGGCGCCCGCTCCCACGTGCTTCACCGCGCTGAGCCCGAAGCGGATGGCCTCGCCCTCCACCGAGAAGTTCTCCTCCGAGGCGTTCACGTCCGGGGGGAGGACGCGGATGCCCATGCGCCGCGCCTCCGCCACGGCCAGCGCCACCTTGGCCATCCAGTCCTGCCCCTGCGCCTCGTGGGTGAGCACCGCGGTCATGTACTCCACGGGGTAGTTGGCCTTGAGGTAGGCGGTGTAGTAGGCGATCAGGCCGTAGCAGGCGGCGTGCGCCCGGTTGAAGCCGTAACGGGCAAAGGGCTCGAACTGCTCCCACAGCTGGTCGGCGGTGCGCCGGGGGATGCCGCGGCGGCGGCACCCGGCGATGAACTTCTCCCGTTGCGCCTCCAGCTTGTCCTTGATCTTCTTCCCCACCGCGTAGCGCAGGACGTCCGCCTCGGCCAGGGTGTAGCCTGCGGCCGCCTGGGCCACCGCCATCACGTCCTCCTGGTAGACCATCACCCCGTAGGTCTCGCGGAGCACGGGCTCCAGTGAGGGATGCAGGTAGGTGATGGGCTCGCGGCCGTGCTTGCGGCGGATGTAGGCGGGGATGTTGGCCATGGGCCCGGGGCGGAAGAGGGCCACCATGGCCATGATGTCCTCGATGCGTGAGGGGCGCAGCTCCTTCAGGTAGCGGGTCATCCCCGCCCCCTCCAGCTGGAAGATCCCCACCGTCTCCCCGGCGGAGAGGAGGTCGTAGGTCTTCTGGTCGTCCAGGGGGATGGCCTTCAGGTCGATGCGCATCCCCCGGGTGCGGGCGATGATGCGCAGGGCGGTGTCCAGGATGGTGAGGTTGATCAGCCCGAGGAAGTCCATCTTCAGCAGGCCGATCTTCTCCACCGCATTCATGTCGTACTGGGTCATCACCAGGTCGCCCTTGGTGGACTTCTGCAGGGGAACGTGCTCGATGAGCGGGTCACGGGAAATGATCACGCCAGCGGCGTGGGTGCTGGCATGGCGGGCGACGCCTTCCAGTTTCTGGGCCAGATCCAGCAGGCGCCGCACCTGGGGGTTCTCCTGAGCGCTGCGGGCCAGTTCGGGGTCGGCACGCAGGGCCTCGTCGATGGAGGCGTGGAAGGGGATGAGCTTGGCGATGCGATCCACCTCGCCGTAGGGGAGTCCCATCACCCGGCCCACATCCCGCACCGCCTGCCGCGCCCCCATGGTGCCGAAGGTGATGATCTGGGCCACGTGGTCGATGCCGTAGCGCTCGATGACGTAGCGGATCACCTCGTCGCGCCGGCTGTCCATGAAGTCCACGTCGATGTCCGGCGGGGTGACCCGTTCCAGGTTGAGGAACCGCTCGAAGGGGAGGCGGTACTGCAGGGGGTCCACGTCGGTCACGCCCAGGGCGTAGAGGACCAGGCTGCCGGCGGCGGACCCGCGCACGGTGGTGAGGATGCCCTGGCGGCGGGCGAAGTTGACAAAGTCCTGGACGATGAGGAAGTAGGCGGCGTAGCCCGTGCGGGCGATGATCTCCAGCTCATGGTCCAGGCGCGCCTGCACCTCGGGGGTGATCCGGCCAAAGAGGCGGTGCAGCCCGGCTTCGCACAGGCGGCGCAGGTAGCTGTCGGCGGTCTCCCCCGGCGGCACGGGAAAGTGGGGCAGGCGCAGCCGCCCCATCTCGATCTCCACGTGCGCGCGCTCCGCGATCTCCAGCGGCGTGCGCACAGCCTGGGGGATCTCGGCGAAGAGGCGGCTCATCTCCTCGGCGCTCTTCAGGTAGAACTGGGGCACGTTCCCCATGCGCGGCTTGTCCGTCTGCTCCAGACCGATGTTCATCTGGATGCACATGAGTGCGTCCTGCGCGTCCGCCTCGTCCGGGCGCACGTAGTGCACGTCGTTGGTGGCCAGCAGCGGCAGGTCCAGCTCCCGGGCCAGGCGCAGCATCCCCTGGATCACGCGGGCTTCCTCAGGCAGGCCGTGGTTCTGCACCTCCAGGAAGAAGTTTCCCGGCCCGAAGATGTCCCGGTAGGCGGCGGCGATCTCCCGCGCGCCCGCCAGATCGTCGCGCAGGATCGCCCGGGCCACCTCCCCCTGCACGCAGGCGGAGGAGCCCACCAGGCCCCGGCTGTGGCGGGCCAGGACCTCGCGGTCGATCCGCGGCTTGTAGTAGAAGCCCTCCAGGTGCGCCACCGTGGTCAGAGCCATCAGGTTGCGGTACCCCTCGGTGCTGGTGGCCAGCAGGATCAGGTGGGCGGGGTTGGCGTCCAGCTTGGGGTCCCGGTCGGAGAGCCGCCGCGGGGCCACGTAGGCCTCCACACCCAGGATGGGGGTCAGACCGTACTCCCGCGCCGCCAGGAAGAACTCGATGGCGCCGTACATCGCCCCGTGGTCGGTCAGGGCGACGGCAGGCATACCCAGCCGCACCGCCTCCTCCATCAGGGGGCGGATGCGGCTGTGGCCATCGAGCAGCGAGTACTCTGTGTGCAGGTGGCAGTGGACGAACGGGTCAGACATCCGCAGGTCCTCTTCCAGAGTTTACCGCCGGAAGCCTCTCCGGGGCCACCACAAGTCACCGGGGCAGCACGCCCAGGACTTCCCTCCCAGGCGGGACGACAGGGAAGGGAGGTTCCCCTGATAGCCGGAGCTAGAAGGGCGTGAGGCCGGTAAAGGTAAACCGGCGGACGGCAACCGGGGGCGCGAACACGGCCAGCTCCTCCCCTACCAGCCGGCCATTCGCGCCGATCTCTTCCACGGCGGCAAAGACCTCCAGGATGGAGACATTGAAGCGCAGGTTGCGCAGCGCCCGGACAATCCGCCCGCCCTCCACCAGGAAGGTCCCGTCCCGCGTCATCCCCGTGATCAACGTCCGTGCCGGATGTACCACGCGCACGTAGTGGAAGCGGGTGACCAGCAGGCCGCGCTCCGTAGCCGCGACCAACTCCTCCAGCGAGCGCCGCCCGGGGGCCATGAGCATGTGGGTGGGCATCGGCCCGAAGGGGTTGGGCTGAGGGAGGGCGTGCGCCGTGTTGGGCACCCCCGCCCGGTGGGCCGTCCGGCTGTCGTAGGCTACCCCCACGGCCACCCCCTCGCGCACCAGGTCGAGGCGGCGCTTCGGCAACCCCTCAAAGTCGAAGGGGAGGCCGATCGTGCGCGGGTCCGTGGCATCATCCCAGATCTGTACCCGCGGGTCCATCACCCGCTGGCCCAGGCGCGTGGCCAGCGCGCTGCGCCCCTCCAGCACCGCCTTCCCGTTGAACGTGGTCATGGCCAGGAAGGCGAGCATCAGGCCCACGGCCGGAGGCTCCAGGATCACCGGGTACGTTCCCGGCTCCAGGTCTACGGGGTGGCGGGCGGCCCGCGCCCTGGCGGCCGCAAGTGCTCCCAGGGAGGTCAGGTCCAGGCGGTCCAGATCAGCGTCGATGGCCTGGACGTAGCCGCTGCCTTCCCCCTCCTGTACCACCGCCACCAGGCTGGCCCGCGAGCGCCGGCCGTAGGCCCGCACCCCCCTGGAGTTGACCACGGCCAGGGCAAAGACCCCGGTCTCCAGGGCGCCGGCAGCCGGGCTCTCCCCGCAGGCCTGGACGAAGTGGCGCACCGCCTCCGCCCGCCTATGCGGAGTCGCCTCCGCTGTGGCCGGCACGCTGCCCTCGTACACCAGCGGCCCGCCCGGGGGCGCAGGCAGGCCGGGGAAGTCCGGGTCTGGAGGGATCTGGCGAGCGATGGCCACAGCACGCGCCAGTACCTGGTTCATCTCCGTGTGAACCAGCCGGTTGGTGCGCAGGCCGGCCACGCGACCGTCCACGACGACGCGCAACAGCAGGTGCGCGTCCTCCTCGACCACGTTCTGGTGGATGCGCGAGCCGGCGAAGCGGGTGAGCCCGGCGCGCCGGGCCACCAGCACCCCCTCGGTCTGGTCGGCAGGGGAACGGTCGACGACCTCCTCCAGCAGGTGGAAGGCCGCATCCGGACCCGGCAGGCCTTCGCGGCTCACCGCGAACCCACCTGCACGCCGCGGAAACGGGTGGGGCCGGCGGGGTGGCCGGTGTGCGCCACTTGAGCCGGCTGCCCCTTGCCGCAGTTGGGCGTGCCCCGGGCGCGGAACTCGGCGGGGCCAGCCACGCGGTCTAACGACGCCCAGAACTGCGGGGTGATCCCGCTGTAGACCGGCTGCTTGAAAAGGCGCCCCCGCCGGCCGCGGCGGATCTCCCAGGCGATCTCGCAGCCAAACTGGAAGTTCAGCCGCCGGTCGTCGATGGACCACGACTTGTTGGTGCACATGAGCACACCTTCGTCGGTGTCGGCGATGAGGTCCTCCAGCGTGCCGGAGTCCGGCAGCAGCCCCACGTTGGTCATGCGCACCAGCGGGATGCGGTTCCAGGAGGAGGCGCGCGCCGCCCCGTTGCTGCGCTGCCCGAGCAGCAAAGCGGTCTCCCGGTTCGTGAGGACGTGGCGCAGGACACCGCACTCCACAATGACCACCCGCTGGGCCGGTACCCCCTCATCGTCGAAGCCGAAAGTGCCCAGGGCGCCGGGCAGCGTGGCGTCGGCAATGATGTGCATGGCCTCCGAACCGTAGCGCAGGCTGCCGATGTCCCCGGGAGTGATGAAGCTGGTCCCCGCGTAGGCGGCCTCAGTGCCCAGGATGCGGTCGAACTCGATGGCATGGCCCACGGACTCGTGGATCTGCAGCGCGGTCTGGTCGCCGTCCAGGATGAGCGTGGTCACAGCGGTCGGACAGGGCGGCGCCAGCAGGAGCGCCGCCGCCTCCTCGGCGGTCTGCTGGGCGTGGCCCGCCAGGTCCAGGGCCTCCACCAGCTCGTATCCCCCGGTGCCGAAGTCCCCTCGAAACGACGCCGGGTAGGAACGGCGCTGCACCTCGCCGTCGTGCACCGCCACCGCGGCGATACCGCCGCCGCTCTCCGTGATGAGCTGGTCGATGGCTGCTCCTTCACTGCTGCGGAACCGCTTGGCGGTCCGCCAGAAATCCATGAAGCCCTCGGCCACACGCACACCCGGGACACGCAGCATGGCCTCTGTGGCTTCAGCCAGCAGGGCCAGCATCTCCTCCAGGGGTACCTCCCAGGGGTCACGACGCACCGGGTTGGCCCAGGCAGCCCGCACCGGCTCCTGCGGCGCCAGGCGTACCGCCGGCCCGTCCAGCAGACGCGATGCCCGGGCAACCTCCACCGCCTGCAACGCGGCCCCCGTGACCGCCTCAGGCTCGGGGCGGGGAGTGCAGGCGAACCCCCAGCCGCCGTCCATCAGGACCCGCACTCCCAGTCCTTCGTCGTCGTCGGTCACCACTGCCTCCGGTCGGCCGTTCTTCACACTCAGGCTCAGCGTCTGGCTGCGAACCACACGCACCTCCACGTACTCCCCCCCCGCAGCGACGCCCGCGTCCACAGCCCGCTCGGCCAGCCCTTCCCACGGGTCCCCCATCCTTACTCACCCCCCACCTTCGCGAGTACGGCGGTGGCCCCATGCTCCTGGACCGCAGCCAGCGCCCCATCCAGCACCTGCAGGCCCTCCTCCAGCAGGTCTTCCGAGATCACCAGCGGCATGAGGAAGCGGATGACATTCCCCAGGACGCCGGCGCGCAGCAACAGGACACCCTGGGCCAGGGCGTGCCACAGCACCGCCGAGGCCTCCGCGGTCGCCGGGGCCTTGCTCTCCCGGTCGGTCACCAGCTCCGCCGCCACCATAGCCCCCAGGCCGCGCACGTCGCCGACCAGGGGGTAGCGCCGCGCCATGGCCTCAAGGCGGTCGCGCAGGAGCTGCCCCAGCCGCTGCGCCCGCTCCACCAGCCGCTCCTCCTCCATCACCTCCAGGACGGCCAGCGCGGCGGCACAGGCCAGCGGGTTCCCCGGATAGGTGCCTCCCAGCGCCCCGGCGTGTACCGACGAGAAGACCTCCTCCCGGCCGACGAGCCCTGAGAGGGGCAGTCCTGCCGCCAGCGACTTGCCGACCACCAGCAGGTCGGGCTCGATGCCGGCGTGCTCCACGGCAAAGAACCTCCCCGTGCGACCCAACCCTGTCTGCACCTCGTCCACCACCAGCAACGCACCGATCCGGTCGCAGAAGGCCCGCAGGGCGGGGAGGAAGTCCGGAGGCGGGACGATGAAGCCGCCCTCGCCCAGCACGGGCTCGACGACCACGGCGGCTACCTGCGCCGCATCCACATGGGTGGCCAGCATGGCCTCCAGTCGGCGGAGCACAAAGGCGGTGGCATCGGGCTCGGGGCTGCGGTAGGGATCCGGATAGGGAGCGCGGTAGACCTCGGGCATGAACGGCCCCATGCCCCGCTTGTAGGGGTGCACCCGACTGGTCAGGGAGAGCGCCATGTAGGTGCGCCCGTGGAAGGCGCCCTCGAAGGCGATGACCGCCGGCCGGCCGGTGGCCAGGCGTGCCACCTTCACCGCGTTCTCCACCGCCTCCGCCCCCGAGTTGAAGAAGGCCACCCGCTTGGAACCCGCCCCCGGAGCGCGGGCGGCCAGCCGCTCGG